>JAUNKE010000112.1 GCA_030532905.1 Peptostreptococcaceae bacterium | reverse complement strand
TTTTACTTTATTTTTTTATTTTCTATTGACAATCTCATAGTTGGTCTCCTTTGTTTCCTTTCTATACATTTTACAATTAAATTCGGATACATTCAAGACTAAAAATCGCTTTCTTCAAAGAAATAAACTTTTTTTCATACTCCGTTTGAATATATATCGGCTCATCCGCAGATAAGATTCGCTGATTTTCTTCCGAATAAATATCCCGAATTTCACGAACAATTTTGTAATCGCTCTGCTTGATTTGCGAAATGCTGAACTCAAAAAAATCCAAATTGTCGGTTTTGATTGCAAGACTCGCTTGCTGCTTCGAAATATTTGCGTACTTTTGAAGCATTTGTAAATGGGTCAAACGCCTTTTGCTGTAACGCTGCTTCGACCATGGATCCGAAAAGTTCAAAAAGATTTTCGACACGCTGCCCGCCGGTAACATCTCATCAATTTTTCCCGCATCAAAGCTCATCAGTCTCACATTGCTCAAATTCTTTTCTTCCACCTTCTGCCCCGCCAAAATCAGCAAAGGTGCTTGCTTTTCAATCCCGAGATAAAAATTTTCGCCGAAGCGCTGCGCATACTCGGTCAGAAAATCGCCTCTCCCCATTCCGATTTCAACATACAAATCTCTGTCATTCGGCTCAAATTCCGCACACAATATTCCTTTATCCGTTAAATCCTTCAACTTCTGCTCATAATCCTTCGGTCGTCGATATCTCATCCATTCTCCTTTTCAATTCATTTCTTGTCGCACTTGGAAAAAATTGCACACAACATATATAATATATAATAGGAAGCTTCTCATTTCGAATTTATAATAAAACTTCCATCCCGCAAATTTCTGCTGATTTTTTATGCCTTTAACACAAATTTCTGTTGATAATTTTAATTTCTTGTATTATACTCTTTAAGAGCAATATATTCTTTATTTGTAGGAGGCATTATGATTTTAGAAAAAATCCAAGATATAATCAGCAAGCAGTTGGGAATTGACGCGGACAGCATTCAACTTACTTCCAATTTAACAAGCGATTTGGACGCGGACTCTATCGAAGCGGTTGAAATTATTATGGCTATTGAAGATGAATTTGAAATCGAAATTCCCGATGACAAAATCGAAAGCATTGTAACCGTCCAAGATTTAGTAGATTTCATCGATTCGCTCGTTGGGTAGCAATTTTTTTATCAGCTCTCTCATATCGTCGGGGAGCTGAATTTTTATGTCTATTTTTTCTTCTTTTCTCGGGGAATAAAATCCCAAGCGTGCCGCGTGCAACGCCTGTCTTTGAATTAAATCCAAATTTCCGCCGTAAAGTTCGTCGCCAAACAGCGGATGTCCCTCGCTTTGAAAATGCACGCGTATCTGATGTGTGCGCCCCGTCTCCAGTTTCACTCGGACAAGAGAAGCTTCATCCGAGCTTGCAACCACCTCATAATGTGTGATGGCATGTTGCCCGTCCGCACCTATCTCCCGACGAATTCCGTCGTCGGATTTACGAATCGGTTTGTTGATCGTGCCTTTGCCCGTCAATTTCCCCTGCACGATTGCCCAATATTCTTTTTCCATATCCCAAAGCGAATTCTCTTTGGTCAATACGCTGTGTGCATAAACATTCTTTGCAATAATCAATATTCCGCTGGTATATCGATCCAATCGATTCACGAATCGCACTTTGGACTCAATCCCATTCTTTCTGAAATAAAACAATGCCGCATTGAGCATCGTGTCATAGAGATGACTTCGCGTCGGATGAACCACCATATCATACGGCTTTTCAACCACCAACAAATCTTCATTCTCATAATAAATTTGCAATTCAATATCCTGCGGCAGATATTCGCTTTCTTCCTTCGGCAACAAAATTTTGATTTCATCGCCTTTCTTAACTTCCGTATGGACATTACATTTTTGTCCGTTCACGAAAACATAGTCCCCTTTTTTGAGCGAAACCATCAGCCGAATCGAAATATCCATCTCATCGAGCAAAATCTGTTTCAATTTCTCATCTTTTTCCGCAATCCATATCAATTCGTTGTATTTTTTATTATTCTTCCACATATTTATTCTCCATAAACTAAATAATAACACTTGCGATTGCAGATAGCAATCAAAATACAAAAAATGAATTCAAATGATTTTGCTACGAATAATTTTTGCACCTTGGAACAGTTTTTATTCGTAGGATTGCTTTTTTGCTTTGAGCCAAGTATCCCTCAAAATATTTTTTGACGGATACTGAATTCTATTGAAAAAACATCGTCTACAATTTGTATTTTGAATAGCTGTTCTTTGCTTTCCGCCTTGTAGGGAACGAAGACCTCTTCGTTCCGCCGTTCCATTGGAGCGGAACAATCATGATTTTATCTCCGGCTCATTAGTTTAGTATAAAATGACAATGATGCAATGAACCGGTTCTTGAAAAAGATGATAAGATTATTGTCGGGTAGTTATTGGATATGTGAATATTGGAAATACGAAAATCAGGAAACAAAAAAAGAAAGAAAAAATGTAAAGTGAAAGAAAAAGAATGCGAAAAAGAGCAGAAGTTATAGAAAAATAAACCAAGAGACTTATATCCACCTTAGACTACAACTAAATGCAACGACTAAAAAAGTCCAAAGCTTTGTTGACAATTTTCCAGCATATGTGATATCCTTTAATCAATAAATGATTGTCTTAAAAAAGACATTTATTTTAACATGGACATATCGACAAACAAATTTTTAATTTTAATCGATGGAGATGTACTATGAACTATTACAATCCTCAACGGTATAAAAACGGCGATACGATATAGGTATTGCTGCTAAATGTGTTTGGTGGTAATACTTAAATCAGAGATGCTAATTATACTTAATAGAAACAAGAGGGAAAAGAAAGTTATGAAATATATTTTAATACTGGTTGTTTTGCTAATTATGTTTTTAGGTTCTTCTCGAGGTGAGAATAATTCTCTCGATAATATCCCAAAAGAGAATAATATAAAAACTGAATATAAAAGCGAACGTGGTTTTGGAAATGATGCCTTTGACATCTACTCATTCAATATTGTTAAAGAATTCAATACGGATGCTTTTAAAAAAATAGATGACAAATACCAAAATATATCAGTCCATTTCAAAGGTATGTTAGAAAGCTCATATAGAAATTCTAATTACTCAAACAAAACACTGTATGAGAT
Source organism: Peptostreptococcaceae bacterium (assembly GCA_030532905.1). Lineage (GTDB taxonomy): Bacteria > Bacillota > Clostridia > Peptostreptococcales > Filifactoraceae > JAUNKE01. Next base: position 92 of record JAUNKE010000112.1, on the reverse strand, counting down.
ACAAACAAAGCTGGATTTACTTGAGAAAGAAGAAGATTGGGGCTGTTGCAAAATAGCCCCTAAAAAAATGGCAAACTCATAAGAGCAAGCCA
>JAUNKE010000111.1 GCA_030532905.1 Peptostreptococcaceae bacterium | reverse complement strand
ATATAAATCGCTTATTGCACTTTGATGCGAACAAATTTCTTTTTCCCGATTCGAAGCACATCCTCATTTTTCACGATTTGATTTATATTATCGGCTTTTTTGTAAAACAACATCGCCTTCCGCACTTCCGCATCCAACATATCTTCTCCTATCCTACAAAAGTGGCATCCGAAAGCTCCTTCATCTTTATATCGATGCCCAAGGCTTCCGCTGTGCTCTTGTTTACAAATTTGAAAAGCTGCTCCGAATTTTCAATCGCAATATCCGAAGGCTTCACCTTATCCACCAAAATCTTTTTCGCCTGCTCCGCCGCCTGCACGCCCAGTTGTCGATAGCTGATTCCTACCGAAAGTAAAGCGCCTTCTTCCACATGCGCCGAATCGGAAGACAGGGTAATCAAATTTTTCTGCTTGGCTTTCTCGCTGATAAGGCCGACCGATGAAGCAATCATATTATCATTGATGAGCATCAGCGCATCGCTTTCGCTCGCTACGGTTTCAATCGCTTGGTCGATATTGGAGATTTCCGAAATTCCCACCTCTTTGAGTGCAAATCCCATCTTTTCACTTGCTGCTTTGAGCATTTTGACCTGCGCCGCCGAATTTGCCTCTCCGGTGTTGAAAATAACGCCGAGCGCTTTCGCATCGGGTTTGATTTCTTTAAAAATACTCATCAGCTGTACCAAATTATCCTCGGTGACCGCATCGGTGACACCGGTTATATTGCCGCTTCCGTTTTCAAGCGAGCTGACGATACCTGCCGAAACCGGGTCGGACACCGTGGTAAACACCACCGGAATTTGACTTTCGGCCGTCGCTTTTTGAGCCGCCTGCGTCGTCGCCGTCGCAATCGACAATATCAAATCCGCCTTGTCCGATACGAAAGAATTGGCGATAATCAGCGCATTGGAAACATCGCCCTGCGCATTTTCTTCTACAAATTCCGTCTCGATGCCGAGCTCCGCCATTTTTTCTTTGAAACCGTCTCGCGCCTCGTTGAGCGCCTTGTGATCCACAATCTGAGTAATGCCGATTTTGAAAGAAGTTTTTTCAGCGCTCGGCTCTTTTTCCGCCTGCCCTTGACTCTGCCCCTGCGCACAACCTGAAAGTAAAATCATAACAAGAAGGAAGATTCCTCCTCGAACCGACTTTTGACGCTTCGTCATTTTGCGCTCGATTCTCTCAGGCGAAAACAATGGGCTTCGTTTATCCAAGCGTTCTCTTATTCTTCCAAAAAAACTTTCTTCTGAGCAATTCATTTTTCTGTGCTCCATTTGATTGATTCTTACTTGATTTTTCATTTTGCACTCCTTTTTGATAAACTGTTTCCGGATTTCGCTCTTGTTTTGACATCCATTTACAATCTGCACAAGACGAAATCCTCTACCACTCGGCATGTCATCGACATCGCCACGGACTGTTTTCAAAACGGATCTTCGGCGGCAATTAAAAAAGCCCCCACATACAATGTATGCAGGGGCGAAAATTCGCGGTACCACCCTAATTAGTCTTTCGACCATCTCACTAAGATCCAACAATCTCTCGCCTATGATAACGGTGGCTCTCCGTACAAGTCTACTGTTATTTCAACTGTCAGCTCGGCAGTGTATATTCTGCTCTTCTCCGCATTCGGCTCACACCATCCGCCGACTCTCTGATTACTTCTGAAAAACTTTTCTCTGCGTCCTCGCCTTTATTAGATAGAATGATACTCCGATTTTTTTGTTTTGTCAACAACTTTTTTGAATAAGTTAAAAAATTTTATCCAAGCACAAACTTTTCCAATCATAATCCGAGATGGAAAGAATTTCTAAACGAGATTTCCCGTCACAAATCAAAAAACGATAGATTTTTACTTCTACCGTCCTATATAAATTGCTATCGTTTTCTCGCATATATTAAATCTTTAAGTCTCTATTGCTTAATATTCCGCTGAACATATCGTGATACATATCCTTAGATGATTCTTCTATCTTCGTAATGCTTGATATCTTATTTCCAGCATCCTTTGATGATGCTCCACAAAGATAAAAGGCTTCATTTTCCGTTCCATAGTCTATGGCAATATATCTGTCATGATATTTTTTACCGGCTATCTTCAGACTCAGATTGATATTGGGGTAGTCCTTTCTAAAATCATCTAAGATGTTTTTTGTGAGCATGTCCTTATTTTTAACATTATCGCTAAAAACTATGATTTCAGTTTTATCTTTCGCAGCTCTTAGGAGTTCCAATGTTTTAAGTCCAATATAGTTGTCTATAACATAAATACTTTTCTTTGCTGACTTATATATTTTCGTATAAGCAACATCAGCTTCTATTTTATCTCCGTTCATCAAAAGGAAGTGTTTATATGTTTCCGGGTCTATAAAATTATCCATTACCTTTTTCAAATCTTCTTTTGTGGCCAAGGTATCTATTTTTCTATCTATCCTTGCAATATCATTTGTATTTTTATTGGTCTGGATGGCTATTTGAAGCAGCTCTTTTGAACTGATAAAATCTTGATTTTCAATAATAAAGTCTTTCATCTGCTTGAAAGTACGAATCAAAGCCTTACTCTGCTTGACTGCAAGCTCTCCTTTAAGAACTGTCATCAGCATATAGATTCCCTGCTCCGTAAAAGCATATGGAAGGTATCTTGTACCGCCCCAACTTGAGGTGAAAATTTTGCACCTCAAGTCATCCATGTCTTCTTCTGTGAGCCTGAACATAAAATCTTCGCCTTCAAACTTCTCACTATTATTCTTAACTTGTCTGTTGAAATTTTTTGTTTCATATCCATAGATCTCGGCTAAATCAAAGTCAAGCATTACTTTTTGTCCTCGGATTGTATAGATTTTATTTACGATTGAATCCTGACTTACGAGCATCATTTCATCTTTCTTGTCCATATCTTCCTCCTCTTGTTCAAATTCCCAAAAAGTCCATTTCATAAACATTGTATCATCAATATAATAAAATTCATCATAACACCTTTGAAAATTTCAAAAGCTTCCAAGAGCCCTATCCGAATCACAAGCCCATCATCATTCTCAAATCTCAAATTCAGATTCCGAATAAATTGTGCCATCATGCGTATACAGCCCAAAAGGTAGTCATATCAATTATATCATAGAACTTTCTTTATTAAAAGTTCATACGGTCATGGGGTCGTGTTAAGTTGTTCTGGAGTTTTTTTGTTGACAATCCTCAAAATGTATTGATTAACATCCCACATGGAAAACTAAAATTGGTAGTGCCTGTATAATGGTGTAAAATATAAAATGAGTCAAAGTGCTTACCTTTA
>JAUNKE010000035.1 GCA_030532905.1 Peptostreptococcaceae bacterium | reverse complement strand
TAAAAAAGGGAGCTGCGGCAGAATGAAAAAATCTCATTCTGCAACAGCCCCTTTTTTTGTAATAAATTCAAATAAGCAATCTACTTGCATTTGATACTAAACCCTACTAAACCACAGATAAAATCATGATTGTTCTCCGTTCCGATGGAACGGTTATTCAAGACACAAATTGTTGACAACTATTCTTTCTAATGGAGATTAGAATGAAAAGTCGATGAGCAAATAAAATCAGATAGAATTTCGATTTATAGGACGGGATGATTATAAATTACGGTAGCAATTTTATGAGACAGCTTCTTTGCAAAAGGTGCATAAAAAACCGACCTCCAATCGTTAGATTCCGGGTCTAACTTTTTGTGGTCGGTCTAATGTAGGTTCCATTTTTAGATTCAGATATTGAATTTGTTATAAAATCCGCGTCCGAAATTCTACTGCCTTGTGCAAGGTATTAGGGGAGAATTCTATGAATTTCGTCTCTCGTCCAGAAATTCCCGTATCGCCTGAATATACGGATTGCTCAAATTACGCATTTTTGGGAAAGCGCGCAACAGACGCCTCTCCGAAAATTTGATTTCCAAAAGTTTCATTTTGAAACGAGTCAGAATTTCCTCCATGCCGTTGTTGAGCGAAATGGCGGATTGCTGCGGAAGCTCTTTGATTTTTTTCAAGATTGCATCCACACCGAAATCCTGACCGAAATCCGAATACTTCGCAAGCGCCTCGGCTTTGATTTCATCCAAAGTTTTCAGCTTGTTGTTCAAACGAAGAATCGTAAAGACGGTTTCCGAGAAGTCGATGGAGAAAGCAATTGTAAAAGTGACGGCGGTGATCGTCATCGCGCGAACCGACACGGTATCCACCCACATCAAAATCAGCGGATGAACATAAAATTGCAATGCGACCGCCATCAACCCGAACAAAAACGAATTTTTGGCACAGATTCTTCCGTTGAGATTGTACTGATAGTTGGAATAATCCCACCAAGTCGTTTGAAATATCTTCTCCAAGAGATAGCTCGCAATATATTCTATTGCGGAAGTGATAAGTACACCGGCCAGAAATACGGTCAGCACATTGTCGGTAAAAGGCGTGAGCATTTTAAGTATCGCCAATGCGCCAAAGCCATAAATCGGACATACGGGACCGCTGACAAAACCACGGTTGACAATTCTTTTGTCCAGATAAGAACAGTAGAGGCATTCGCAGACCCAGCCTAAAAAACTATAGATGATAAAATAAATGTATATCCTCAAATAATATTCCATAATCAATCCTTTCAAAAGTCTATGCCTATTATATCACAGTTTGGATTAGAAAGAAATGAGCGCAAACAGAAAAGCAGGAGCGGTATTCTCCTGCATGATATCGATACGAAGCGCCTGTTTCCAATTCGGATTTCGGATGGTATCCATTCTCCGAGCAATCCGTGCGGTAACAGGCTATTGTTTTTTATCGCGATGGCTCTGCGCTTTTTCATGATGATGATGAAATGGAGGCGGCTGCAACAGCATATTGACGGCAACGCCGATGACGGTACCGACAAAGGTAAAAAAAATTCGTCGCAAAGCATAAAAATGCGCCTCGCCGGTTTCCGCCATCAGATACACGACCGCAAAATAAACGATGCAGCCCGGCACGATGGAATCGTCCAGCTTGAGCCTGTTGTTAATCATAATAACCGGAATGACACCGAGCGCATTGATAAAAACATTGTCGCTGATAAACAGCATCGCGATACCGATTAAACCGCCGACGAGCGTTCCGACATTTCGTATCAACGAATTCTTCAGCGATTCTTTTCCCGAGCGTCCGACGCCGACGGTGGCACCGATGCATGCGAAAAACGGTGTTTCGTGTGCGACATAGCGCATCAAGCCTGCGGTGATTGCGACGGCGATGACCGTCTTCCAAGTTCTGAGTCCGATTTTGAAATTCTGCATAAATACTCCTGATTGACATGATAAGGATATTTTACATCAAAAATCCAAAATAATAAATGACATTACAAAAAAACAAATCAAAATGGATAAATTCTTTTGAAGCTTGCATCTCAAGCAAGTGATTTTTGTAAAAATAAAATGGAAATATCGGCTCATATCTCGCATTTCCAACGGCGACTTCAAATGCAATATTACATTTTTGTAAAATCTTGTAAAAGCTATATACAATTTTCAAAGTCTGTGCTATTATAATAGTACAGTTAGGAGGTAATCATGAAAAGACAAATCAAAAATATATTGGCGATTACAGCGATGACGATGATGGTTGCCGGCTCGGCACAAAGTGCATTCGCATCACCTATTATTTACAACAGACCGCCGGCACCGAGCACGCCTTCCGCGCCGACGACGGATGGAAAACAGAAGGCGGAGAGCAATAAGAAATTGTTGAGCATCGATGAGGCGATTAAAAGTGCCGTCAGCAACAATTTGAACTTAAAGAAAAATGAATTGACAAGAGAATCCCTGCTCAAAGAAATTGACGAAAATTACAGCCGAGATATGAGCATCTTTACAACGAGAGAATGGGAAGAAAAAAGATTACAGGAACTTCAAAACACAAATCCGCAAGCTTATGAGCAGGCGAAAAAACAGATGGAAGCGGATTTCAACAAAGCGATGGCAAGCTCCGATGTCGTGATGGCGAAATTGGTCAGCCAACGAGGAGCGATCGACATGGCTCGCGTGATGGAGCGTGAAGGTGTGAATATCAGCGTCAACCGATTGTTTACGAGCATTATGCAGAAAGAAAAAGACCTTGAGATTTTGCAGAAGAAAATCGATCAGGACAAAAAGAATATGAGTCTGTATGAGAAACAGCAGGCGCTCGGTAAAATTTCGGCAACCAAGCTGGAAGAAAACCGCATTGAAATTACGAAGAATGAAAATCTGCTCAAAATTGAAAAGGGCAAGCTTCAAGCTTATTATAACGAATTGGAAAAACTGACTCAAATCAATAATATTCAAACGCAATACACTTTGGAAAAGCCGGTGATTGAATACCGCGTGATTGAATTCAGCGAAGCGACCCAAAAGGCGCAGCAGGAGCGCGCGGCGGATTACAGTGCGCAGGTGGCATCGACGGTTGCGGATACCAAAATAAAGGAAAGTCTGTATGAAAACTATCCTTATGTAGCGACTGAGAGCAGCTACAATCAATTGCAGGATGAAAAATATATTGCGCAGTTGGAAGAGAGTCAAGCGAAAAGAAATGCCAAATTCAATGCGCAGGAGAAATATAACAGCTTGCAGGAATTGCAGCAAAATATCATCCTTGCGGAGAAAAATATCGCGAAATTGGAAAATCAGTTGAAAGATTTGCAATCCAAATATAAACTGGGATTGATTTCCAAAAATACGATGGATAATTCCGGATTTGCTTTGCTTGAAGCGAAGAACTCCTTGGAGTCTCTAAAAATCCAGCATTATCAATTGAGAATCACTTACGAAAATGCTTACTTTGCGGGTCAATAGCCCCGAAGTAGATTCATAAACGCTTCATATCCTAAAAACACCTTTGTCGCTCAGCGGCAAAGGTGTTTTGTTTTGATATTCGGTTGATATTTTGCGCAAATACAAAAGTATTTCGCGATTTTTGTGACATATTATTACGGGAAAAATTCGCCGTCACTATTTGAAGGCAATGCTTCAATCAAAAAATTTCTTGTCTAAAATTGCAATGCATTTTCAATAAAGCCCTTCAACTCGCTCATCGGCATTCTCGTTTGCTCCATCGTATCGCGATGACGAACGGTTACGCAGCCATCCTCGAGCGAATCGAAGTCAAAGGTGATGCAAAACGGTGTGCCCGCCTCATCGTGACGACGATAGCGCTTCCCGATACTTCCCGCATCGTCATAATCGACCTGATAGTATTTGGACAGCTCGGCAAAAAGTTCCAATGCCTGCTCCGAAAGTTTTTTCGTCAGTGGAAGAATCGCCGCTTTGAAAGGAGCGAGCGCCGGATGGAATCGAAGCACATTTCGGCTCGTTCCGTCTTCCAATTCCTCTTCGTCATAAGCGTCGCACAAAAATGCCAAAGTTACTCTATCCACACCCAAAGAAGGCTCGATGCAGTATGGAATATATTTTTCATTGGTAATCGGATCCTGATAATGCATATCCACGCCCGAATGCTCCATGTGCTGCTTGAGATCGAAGTCGGTTCGGTCGGCAATTCCCCAAAGCTCGCCCCAGCCGAACGGGAATTTGTATTCAAAATCCGTCGTTGCATTGCTGTAATGCGAAAGCTCCTCCGGTGCATGATCGCGCAAACGAAGATTTTCATCATTCATGCCGAGATTTTTGAGGAAATTGTGGCAATACTCCTTCCAATAAGCAAACCACTGCATATCTTCGCCCGGCGCGCAGAAAAATTCCAATTCCATCTGCTCGAACTCTCTCGTACGGAAAGTGAAATTACCCGGCGTAATTTCGTTTCGGAACGATTTACCGATTTGAGCAATTCCAAAAGGCACTTTTTTTCTCGCGGTGCGCTGCACATTGCGGAAGTTTACAAAAATTCCCTGCGCAGTTTCCGGACGCAAGAAGATTTCGGACAAAGAATCCTCGGTCACGCCCTGGAAAGTTTTGAACATCAGATTGAATTGACGAATCGGGGTATAATCAAACTCGCCGCATTCCGGACAGACCATGTGATTGTCCGCGATAAATTTTTCAAGCTGCTCATTGCTCCATCCATCGACATTGACTTCTTCACCCTTGCTCGTTTGGATATAATCTTCAATCACCTTGTCCGCACGAAAACGGGATTTACATTTCTTACAATCAATCAACGGGTCGCTGAAGCCGCCGACATGGCCGGAAGCAACCCATGTTTTGGAATTCATCAGAATCGCCGCATCCAATCCGACATTGTAAGGACTCTCCTGAACAAATTTTTTCCACCAAGCCTTTTTAACATTGTTTTTCAGCTCGACGCCCAACGGACCGTAGTCCCAAGTATTCGCCAAGCCGCCGTAAATTTCCGAGCCGGGAAAGACGAAGCCGCGAGACTTGCTGAGCGCGACAATTTTTTCCATAGTTTTTTCTACTGCCATCCTATCATCCTTTCGTTATACATTCGGTGGAAATAAAAAAACTTTCATACCTCAGCCGATGCTAAGGGACGAAAGATTCTCCGCGGTTCCACCCTTTTTATGTCTGCGAGCAGACATCACTTTTTCAGATTGCTCCGAAGCGCCTTTCAAAACATTTCCTTTGCCGATTTCCACCAAGCTCGGCTCTCTATAAAATTCCATGTCTCTACTTTTCTTCTTCAACGCATATTATGCTTTGATTTTACACGAATTTTGCTCAAAAGTAAAGGGGATTTGAAAATAAAACCGGCTCGCAGGGAGCCGGTCGGTCGATGTCAAGGTCGGTATCAAAAGGGAAACCTCGACAGGAGTTTACTCAAGATTTAGTTTTTTATCCATAAAATACTTCGTTCCGAAGAAGTAAAAGATTCCGGAGGCAATCACGGTGATTAGCGCCATAATCGCAACCATAATCATTACACTCAGTGCTTCATCGCCGGCGCCTTCCAGTCGTTCACCGACGGAAACGAAATAGAGGCTCATCGGAATATTGGTGATTTGTCCGATGACAAAACTTACACCGAAATAGGCGACGATGCTCATAATAAATTTATTCTTGAACTGACTTCCGATTCCAATCGAAAAATATACCAGCAGGATATAGGTAATTGGTGAGATAATCATACTCAACAAGAAAAGGAAGAAAAGGAAATATCCTTTTGACAAAATGTCCGGTGGTATCATTTGATACGCTCGTACAACCCCATCCCAAGCTTCCTCAAAAGTAAACGGAATGATATCCGTATGCAGATACATAATAATCAAAGCCAATATCACGACGACAGTTGCTACAAAATTCCACAGATAGTAATTGAGCACCTTCGTAATGATGATTTGGCTTGAAGTAATCGGCAGGGTGTTGGTCAGATAACCTTCTTCGCCGAAAACGGAGCGACCGTATTTTATCACGATGATAAAGAAAGTCACGAAGAACACTGCAAAAATTAAAAGCCACGAAATACCGATTGTGAGCGATGCGAATGCATTAAATACGATATCCGACACGCTCATTTCATATTGAGAACTGTACTCAATATTTTGGAAACGGTTGAACCATCCGGACAGAGAGAATCTCGCCATGACTGCAAATGCAAGTGTCAGTACATAGAGCGGAAGCAGTTTTTTGCCTACGCCGCGGCAATCATATTTAAATAATTTGAAAATCATCGGAACACCTCCCTGAAGTAATCGTCAACGCTCTTACCATGTTCTTCCCGAATTTCATCCACCGTCTTGTGCAAAACGATATCGCCGTTATGAATAAAGATAACATCGTCGAGCACTTTTTCGATATCCGAAATCAGATGGGTCGAAATGATTACGGTCGCGTTTTCGTCATAATTTTTAATAATGGTGTCCAAAATATATTCTCTTGCCGCAGGGTCAACACCTGCAATCGGTTCGTCCAGAAGATACAAATCCGCTTTTCGGCTCATCACAAGAATCAATTGGACTTTCTCTTTAGTACCTTTGGATAAAGATTTCATTCGCTTGGTCGGATCGATGTGCAGACTGTCAAGCATCTGTCTCGCTCTCTCTTCGCGAAAATCCTCGTAAAAATCCACAAATAATTTAATAATGGAATCGACGGTCTGGTCATTGTCCAGATAGTTTTTGTCGGGCAGATAAGAAATTTTCTTCTTTGATTCAACGCCCGGTTTGTGTCCGTCAATCAAAATTTCGCCCTGCGTCGGAACGAGCAGTCCGTTTGCCAATTTAATCAAAGTGGTCTTGCCGCTTCCGTTGGGACCGAGCAAACCGACGATTCGTCCGCGTCCGACCGACAGATTGATATTATTCAAAGCCACCTCTTTGGTATAGGTTTTTGTCAGGCTTTTACATTCTAAGATACTATTGTTCATTTCTCTCCTCCTTCATCAGCACATCCAAAGTCGTCACCGCTTTTGATTTCGGATTTTCCTGGTTTTGAACGATGCGCACGATTTCATCAAATGAGTAGCCTAGCTGTCGCAGTTCCTTGACAAAGAGGGCAGCCTTTTCTTCCGCGATATTTCCGCGTAACTGTCGAAGAGCATCCGCATCATCGGTAATATATCTTCCGGATGTGCGTTGAGTATGAATCAAGCCCATGCCCTCCATCTCCTGTAACGCTTTTTGCATCGTATTCGGATTTACGCCGGCGATGCTCGCCAACTCGCGAACGGATTCCAATTTGTCGCCGGGCTTATATTCGCCGGAAAGTATTTTATATTCCAAATGACTGATAATCTGTAAATAGATTGGATTACTCTGGTCAAAATTCCATGTCATTATTTCTCCTCCTTCTTTCTAAAGTGATTTATCGAACGACATCCAGCCATAATTGATTGTGTTCTATTCATATAGTACAGTGACACACAAAAAAAGTCAAGACTTTTGTAGAAAATTTTTTCAAAAAAGTTGTCTTATGCAAAATAAATTGGAAAAAATCTGCGTAGAGAGAGCTAAAACGAAACAATTCTTCGTCACAAGTAAAAATTCTATTTCGCGCGATCTATAACACGAGCTATATAATAAGAAGAAAAAAATTTAAGGAATAAAAAACAAAACCGAACTTCCGATTTTTACATAACAAAACCGTCATCGATTTCGGCGAGGATGATCATTCGAGCGCATATCGAATTTGAAATCAAAAACAGCGAGCTAAGAATAAAATGTCAAATGGAAGAATCATCGCATTTTTTTCGACAAAAAGAAAGGAATTTGTCGGAGAGGTTTTTGGGCGGTTTTTATAATACACAATCAATGCTTTGTGTACTATAAAGCATTGAAATTTCAATACTTTGTATGATTTTTGTAAAAACATGTTGACAAAAAATAATTGCTGGTTTATCATTTTTTTATAAATTTTTAAGGAGGGTTTCATGGACTTTATTTCAACCGGCAGTTATCTTCCTTCCTTTGTGCTGAATAATGAAATGTTATCCGAAATGGTGGATACGAATTCGGAATGGATTATTCAGCGAACCGGTATTGAGGAAAGACGCGTTTCTCATGGAGAAACAACTGCTATGCTGGGGGCGAAAGCGGCTGAACAGGCGATTCAATCGACGGGACTTGTACCCAATGACATCGACCTTATTATTTTGGCAAGCGTAACACCGGACGCACTCGCACCGACAACCGCCAGCTACATGCAGGGGATACTCGGCAACGAGCGGGCGATTGTATTTGATTTGGTCGCGGGCTGTACGGGATTTGTGTATGCGCTTTCGGTGGCACATTCGATGATACGCTCGGGCATTTCAAAAAATGCTTTGATTGTAGGCTCTGAAGTTTTCAGCAAATGTTTGGACTATGAGGATCGGGGCTCCTGTATTTTGTTTGGCGACGGAGCCGGTGCGGCGGTCATCACATCCGATATGCAAAGCAAAATCGAAGACATCTATCTCAATGGAACTTTTGACAAAAATCTTTCCATTATCGTAGATGCTGAAAAACCGATTCAGGAGTTTCCGCCGAAAAGGGTGGATTCGACAACCAAATTGCTCAAACTGGATGGCAAGGAAGTATACAAATTTGCCGTTCCGGCACTTGAAGATTGTGTACGAACCATCTTGGAAAGAAATCATTTGACCGGTGAGGACATCGCGTATGTGATTCCGCATCAGGCGAATCGAAGGATTGTTCAATCGGCATCCAAAAATCTGAAAATGCCTATTGAAAAATTCTTTATGAATATACAAAAATATGGAAATACCTCATCAGCGAGCATTCCGATTGCACTCGACGAACTCAATCGCTCGGGCGCACTCAAGCCGGGAGATAAAATTATTCTGGCGGGATTCGGAGCGGGGCTGACTTGGGGCTCAATGTTAATTACATGGTAAAATCAGGAGGAAAAAATGTTAGAGAGAGTAATTGCAGTATTAGCGGACAAATTGAGTAAGGATGAAGCGGAAATTAAAGCGGAAAGCAATATTAAGGAAGATTTGGGAGCGGATTCATTAGACATGGTGGAAGTAATCATGGGATTGGAAGACGAATTCGGAATCGAAATTTCCGACGAAGATGCGGCAAAGATTTCAACAGTTGGCGAAATCGTAGCATATCTTGAAGAAAAAACAGCGTAGGAGATACTATGAAAAGAGTTGTTGTTACAGGGATTGGTGCGTTGTCGCCAATTGGAAATACAGCGGAGGAAATGTGGAGTGCTATGCTCAAGGGCACCAATGGCATTGCCAAAATTACCCGATTTGATGCAGAGCCGACCAAAATCTCCGTAGCGGCAGAATTGAAAAATTTCGATGTCTCCAAGTACATCGATCCGAAAGCGGCAAAAAGGCTCGATCCTTTTTCGCATTATGCGATTGCCGCGGCGCAGATGGCTTTTGAAGATTCCAAATTGGATTCCGAAGGCGCATATAAAGAAAACACCGCGGTGATTATCGGCTCGGGAATCGGCGGATTGCAAACCATTGAAGAACAGATTGGGAAATTGACGACGGCAGGGCCGGCTCGCGTTTCGCCATTCTTCATTCCGGCGAGCATCGCGAATATGGCGGCGGCACATGTGTCGATGGAATTGGGTTTCCACGGACCATGCTACGCACCGGTGACCGCATGCGCAACCGGAACGGATGGCATCGGTAATGCTTTCAACCTGATTCGTACGGGCGATGTGCAAGTGGCATTTGCGGGAGGCTCGGAGGCGAGCATCACCTTGTCGGGCATTTCGGGCTTCGCGAACATGAAGGCGCTCTATCCGGGCGATGATGAAAATCGCGCGTCCATTCCTTTTGACAAAGAGCGCGCAGGCTTCGTCATGGGCGAGGGCGCAGGCGTAATCGTATTGGAGGAATTGGAGCATGCACTCGCGCGCAACGCAACCATATATGCCGAGATGGTCGGCTATGGACAAAGTGCGGACGCTTATCATATCACGAGTCCGGATCCGGATTCCAAAGGAGCGATTCTGGCGATGGAGCGGGCAATCAAATCCGCCGGCGTCGATTCGGACAAAATCGGATACATCAATGCGCATGGTACGAGCACCCCTTTCAACGATAAGGGAGAAAGCTTCGCCATCAAACAGGTTTTTGGAAAACATGCTTATGAATTGTTGGTCAGCTCGACCAAGTCGATGACGGGTCATCTGCTCGGAGCGGCGGGCGCTATTGAAGCAATCGCATCCATCATGGCGGTCAAGACGGGCGATGTGCCGCCGACAATCAACTATAGAGAAAAAGATCCGGACTGTGATCTGAACTATGTCACCGATGGATTCGTTCATCGCGACATCGAATATTCGCTTTCGAATTCACTTGGTTTCGGCGGTCACAACGCCACCATCGTGTTTAAGAAATACAGCGGAAAATAAAAATGGAAGAGGGAGTTATGATGATAGACAAGCTGCTAGGAATTCAATATCCTTTAATCCAAGGAGCGATGGCGTGGATATCGCATAGCTCTTTGGTTTCAGCAGTATCCAATGCCGGCGGACTCGGCGTACTCGCCGGCGGCAATCTCACGAAGGAGATGGCGCAGGCGGAAATTCAAAAAATAAAACAATTGACAAACAAACCTTTCGCACTCAATATCATGTTGCTCAATCCCTGTGCGGATGAGTTGGCGGACTTGGTGCTGGAAGAAAATATTTCCGTCGTCATTACGGGCGCGGGCAATCCCGGCAAATATATGGAAAGATGGAAAGCGGCAGGCGTGACGGTGATTCCGGTCGTGCCGTCGGTGGCTTTGGCTCGACGAATGGAGAGACTCGGTGCCGATGCGGTCATCGCGGAAGGAACGGAAGCGGGTGGCCATGTCGGCGAGCTGACGACTTTTGCACTCACGCCGCAGGTCGTGGACGCGGTCAGCATTCCGGTCGTCGCGGCGGGCGGTATCGCGGACAATCGCGGATATCGCGCGGCATTGGCACTCGGGGCATCGGGTGTTCAGGTCGGAACCGCATTTTTAGTTGCCGAAGAATGTGATATTGCGCAAGGGTATAAAGAGCGAGTCATCAAAGCCGGCGATACGGATTCCGTAGTAACGGGAAGAATTACCGGCCATCCCGTACGCATACTTAAAAATAAATTGGCGAGACAGCTTAAAGATGTCGAAGCGGGCGACCTGACAACGAGTGAAAAACTCATCAAAATCGAGGAACTCGCGACGGGCAGTTATCGCAAAGCGGTGACGGGTACGGACATGGACTACGGCTCCATCATGAGCGGGCAGATTGCGGGATTGATAAAAGAGCAATCCGGCGTGCAGGAGATTATTCGAAAAATCATTGGAATATAAAAACTCGTGAAGTCGCAAAGATTTCATTGGAGAAATGGAGGAAATATGAAAAAAATTGCTTTTGTTTATCCGGGACAAGGCTGTCAAGCGACAGGGATGGGTAAGGAATTATACGAAAATTATCCGATAGCGAGAGAGGTATTCGAGAGAGCGAGCCACGCTTTGGACTTGGATATCGCAAAACTTTGTTTTGAAGGAAGTATGGAGGAGCTCAGTCTGACTGAAAATACGCAGCCGACCATATTGACCGTATCCGCTGCGCTTACGGAAATACTCAAAAGCAATGGCATCGTTCCTCATGCAATAGCGGGACTCAGCCTCGGTGAATACTCGGCGCTCGTTGCGGGCGGCGCGCTTTCGTTGGAAGAAGCGGTATCGCTTGTGCGTACGCGCGGATTGTTGATGCAGGAAGAAGTGCCGGCGGGCGTCGGCGGATTGCTTGCGGTGATGGGAATTCCGCAAGAAAAAATCGAAGCAGCGATTGAGCCGCTTAAAAGCAAAGGGCATATCGCTTGCTCCAACTTCAACACCAAAGACCAAATCGTTGTGGGCGGAGAGATGAGCCTGCTGGAAGAAGCGCAGGATTTGCTCAAGGCGGCGGGCGCAAGGATGACGACTTTCCTGAAAGTCAGCGCACCTTTCCACACGAAGATGCTTACCGGAGCGGGCGAAAAACTCAAGCCTCATCTGGAAAATGCAAGTATTCGAAAGCCGAGCGCAGACTACTATCCGAATGCCATCGGTAAAAAGATGGAATGGGTTGAAGAATGTCCGATTTCTCAAATCAAAAATGAGAAGGAGCAAATCGTATCGCTTTTGGTGGATCAGGTTTCCAGTCCGGTGCGTTGGCTTCAAAATATCGAAAATATGATTGCGGACGGCGTGGATACTTTTGTTGAAGTATATCCGGCAAAAACCGTATCGTCACTTATCAAGAAAATAGATAAAAATGTAAATATCATTACGCTTTCCAATATCGATGAACTTGAAAGCTTCATCGCAGCACAAGGGGGCGAGCAATGGGCTGTATAATCGTAACGGGCGCGTCCAAAGGAATCGGAAGAGCAACGGCGATACGATTGGCAAAGTCCGGACATAATATTGTTTTGGTCTATCAAAATCCGAACAACGACATTCAGCCTTTGATAAAAGAAATTGAAAGTGAAGGCGTGCGCGCGATAGGCATCGTAAGCAATGTTGCGGATTTTGACGATGTCAAAAGCATGGCCGAGCAGGCGATCAAAGAATTTGAAACGATTGACGGCTTGGTGAACAATGCGGGCATCACGAAGGACAAATTGCTGCTCAGAATGAATGAGCAGGATTTTTCCGATGTGCTCGATGTCAATCTCAAAGGCGTGTTCAACTGCACGAAACAGGTTGCGCGTCAAATGATGAAACAAAAATCCGGCGTGATTGTCAATTTGTCCTCGGTGGTCAGTCTGACCGGCAATATCGGGCAGGCGAATTATTCCGCGACCAAGGGCGGAGTGAACAGTTTTACAAAAACCGTCGCGCAGGAGCTCGCGATGTATAATATTCGCGTGAATGCGGTTGCACCGGGCATGATAAAAACGCAGATGACGGATGTGATTCCGGAAGAAAATCGGGAGCAGATGCTCAAGAGCATTCCGCTCGGAAGAATCGGTGAGCCCGAAGATGTTGCGAATCTGGTCAATTTCTTGATGTCTGATGAAGCGAGCTATATTACGGGACAAATTATTTCGGTGAACGGAGGAATGTGCTGATGCTCGACATCCATCAAATAATGGAAATTCTGCCGCATCGTCATCCCTTTTTGCTCATCGACAAAGTGTTGAGCATTTCGGAAGAAGGCGACCTCGTTGTAGCGCAAAAAAATGTAACGATCGGCGAGCCCTTTTTTCAGGGACATTTTCCGAAAGAATATGTCATGCCGGGCGTGCTGATTATCGAAGCGCTGGCGCAAACGGGAGCCGTCGGGGTGCTTTCGCGGGAAGAATATAAAGGAAAGATTGCCTATTTTGCAGGAATAGAAAAAGCCAAATTTCGCGGAAAGGTCGTGCCGGGCGATGTGCTTCGATTGGAAGTTTCGCTCGATAAGATTCGCAGAAATATCGGCTATGGACAGGGGAAGGCTTATGTGGATGACAAAGTTGTCTGCGAATGTCAGCTCTCCTTTGCGATAGGTTAACTTTGGAAATACAAAAGCAAAATCGGATGAACGATTTGAAGTTGAAAGTATCCGCTTCGAATCGGCTCAAAGATTTTGCTTTTTTTACGATTATATTCAAAGAACGAAGTCCTTTTCTATTGTACAAATAAAAATTCCACAAATGATATTTATTGTCGTTTGAAACCGCCTATCCGATGACCTCTTCGATGATTCGGCGCGCGTTTTTGTACCAAATCTTCTCAATTACATCGTCACTATAACCGGCTTTTTGCAGCGCATGAAGCAATTTATCCATCTGACCGATATGCTCGATTTCCATTTTACCGTCGATGCCGTCAAAATCCGTTCCCATGGCAACCGCATCCACGCCAGCCTTGTCGATGATATGCCCGATGTGGCGAATCAGACTCTCGACGGACAAGGTCGGATAAGAATTCAAAAATCCCGGGCAGAAATTGATACCTGTAATGCCGCCGTCATTTCCAAGAACTTTAAGCATATCGTCGGTGAGATTGCGTCCGTGATTTTGCAAAGCTCGTGCGTTGGAATGCGAAGCGATATACGGTTTTTTGCTGATTTCATGAACTTGATAAAAACCTTGGTCGGAGAGATGCGACACATCGATAATCATCCCTTTTTTGTTCATCTCCTCGACGACTTCGACACCGAATTCCGTCAACCTTTGATTCGGATAATCCTCTTCACTCAGCGAATTCGGAAAACCGAGCGAGTTCGGATAATTCCAAGTGAGCGTAATCAACCGAATCCCCATCTCGTAGGCTTCGTGCAGGCGATGAATCTGCCCTTCGAAGATGCCGCCTTCTTCAATCGTCAAAAAAGCGGAAATTTTGTTATCTGCAAGATTCTTGTCCAAATCGGCGGCGGAAGTTGCGAGCGCAATATCCTCCCTGCAAATCTCCAATTGCTCCATCAGCATTTTGTGACGCGCCTTAAAATCATCCCAGAGCGGAACATTGTTTTTCAGAGCCTCCGCCCAATTTATCCAAATCGCGAAAAATTGTGCGGCGCTTCGGCTGTCCTTCATCTTCTGAATATCCACATGAAAATCATTTTGATACAATCCCTGCCATGCCTTGCAATCATAAATTCGGTAAATCGTGTCGCAATGTAAATCAATCAATCTCATTTTGCTGCTCCCTTCATTCCAATGATGCGATTATCCGATACAAAATCAAATACGCGAAGCCGTTCTCCGTTCTCAAAGCACTTTTGAACATATCGTTTTTTGGTTTAACCGTCGAAACGGATATGGCATCGAATTTTAGAATTCTAACTGTATTATAGCACTGCTTCAAGCAAAATAAAAATTTTTTCGAAAAGATTTCATCGATAAGCAAATCGAATGATATCCATAAAGAATTTTTATCGATTTACTACTGGTTATCCCAAGCTACCTGCTGGTATAATAGAGAAAATGAATTGGAAATGGAGATATTATGCTAATCGATATGCATTTACACCAAGACAGACATTCCTTCGATAGCCATGTCAGCTTGGAAGATATTATAGACGAAGCGAAACGCAAGGGGTTGGACGGAATTTGCATCACCGACCATGACGATTTGGGACTTCGGGAGATTGTAGAACAATTTTACAATGACGATATAAAAATCTTTGTCGGAGTAGAAATACTGACTACACAGGGCGATATTTTGGTCATCGGACTGGACAAAGTGCCGGATAAAATGCTCACGCCGAGCGAATTGCTTGAATTGGTGCATGAGCAGGGAGCGGTTGCTATTTCGGCGCATCCTTATCGCAAAAACAATCGCGGATTGGGCGACAATATTTTTGCACATCATTGCGATTCCGCATTGCCGCTTACGGCGGTCGAAGTGCTCAACGGCAGCACGCCCGAGCATTTGAATTTACAAGCGGGAATGACGGCAATGGAAGCGGGACTCGGGATGACCGCCGGATCGGATGCGCATTTCAAAGAGCGTGTCGGATTGATGGCGACTTATTTCCCGTATGAAATCAACAATGAGCGGGAGTTGATTCAGGCAATCAAGAATCGTGACTCCAGACCGATGTACTATGAAAATGGAGAATATCATTTCTTTAACATAAGAAGTGACGAGCAAACGGCATAGAGATGGAAATTTTTTCCATCTTTTTTGTTTTTGAAATGGAAGCTTTTAATATGCTGGAAATACAACGAAAATTATTGCGATAAAGATGATGATTTCCATATTTTAAATATCTAAATCAAAAATTTTTTTGACAAATAAGATAAGTTATGTTATGCTATGTGGGAAATTTTGGTTGCGTTTTTAGTCGATTTTGGAGATTGACGACTTTGTTGGATGAGCAACCGAAAGGAAAGGATGTATTATGAAAAGAAAAAATGTAATTTTGATTGCAGCAGCATTGGTATTGAGTCTTTCGCTTGTAGCTTGTGGAAACAAGACGGAGCAAAATGCGGAAGGAACAACTCCGCCGCCGGCAACTGAAAATCAGGATGACAAAGGCGATGATAAAGCGGATGAGAGCATGGAAGATATGGCATTGGAAGAATATACATTGGAAGACTTGGCGAAGTTCAACGGCAAAGACGGGATGCCGGCTTACATCGCGGTTGACGGAAAGGTTTATGATGTAACCGACCATCCGGCTTGGAAAGATGGCGGACATAACGGATATGAAGCCGGAAAAGATTTGACGGAAGCTCTTAAAAAAGATTCTCCGCATGGCGCTGTTAAGCTTGAAGAGTTGACTGTAGTAGGTAAGATTATCGAATAATGTATTCTCTGCTCGGTTATCTAAGTTGTGCACTCTTGGCAGTGCTGGTGGCACCGTATGTTTTACGCGTGCTCAATAAGAAAGCATTTGGAAATAACAAAAAGATTTCTTCGGTTGTAAAAACTTTGAAGAAATTTCATCAGCCGGCGGGCGCGCTCGTTGCCGTCATTGCTGTCATTCATGGCTACTTGGCATTGGGAACGCTGCGATTGCATACCGGTTCGCTCGTTTATATTGCGATGCTGATTACAGCGATTTGCGGAATGCTTTTCTCGAAGAAAAAGAAAAAAGAATTTCTCAAATGGCATAAGACCTTTGTACTGGTAACGGCAGGATTGCTCGCGCTACATTTGCTATATCCATCTGCAATCTACTATCTATTGAAGTAAACAAAATCCACTCGGTGAAAGTCGAAGAAAATTCGATGGAAGCAGGGTGGATTTTTTATGCTCTTTTTGTTGAAAGTTCGTCTGATGAAGAGAGTGCTCCTGAGGCGGACGGCATTTTAATTTTTTCTTCCTTTATATAGTGCCGGAGAGAAAGCTTCCCTTTGAAAATTCTTTGTGAGATGGAATCTGTGGGGAGCGCTCAGATTGTTTATTAAGTCATCAAAATGGATACAATAGATAAAAGGAGGTTGTTATGAGAAGAAGCCTGAAAATGATAACATTGATTTTACTGATGACGCATGTGTGATATCAGTAGTGTTAAAAGCTGAAATATAGAGAAGGGAGGATGTATGGGATACGAGCAAGACAATATTTGGCATGAAATACAGGAATTTTTGCCGATGGAAAATCGATTGAGCGAAGAAAATATGCCTCGCGAATACTTTTTGGACATCGGGCGTTTTCGGGTGCATATCGATCATTATGAAGTGTATGAGCCCAAAGCGACGGTCATTCTATTTCATGGCGCCGGCGGCAACGGCAGATTGATGTCCTTCATCGCTTTACCTTTTGTAAAAGCGGGATTTGAAGTGCTCAGTCCCGACATGCCTCTGTACGGTCACACCGAGTATTCGGGCATCGTCACCTATGATGATTGGCTCGATTGCGGCAAGGCGATTATTGAGCGCTGTCGAGAATCGGGAAATAAAATTTTTCTGCTCGGTCTCAGCATCGGCGGAATGTTCGCCTATCAGATGGCGGGAGAATGCGACGACATTTCGGGTATTATGGTGACCTGTCTGATTGACCAGAGCGATATGGAAGTGCTTCAGGCAACCGCCAAAAATCCGATTTTGGCAAGAGCGGGCAGACCGCTGATGAAGATTTTGCACAAGCCTTTTGCCAATTTGAAACTGCCACTCGAATGGTTATCCAAAATGGAAAAAATTACCAATGAGCCCGTGCTGATGTACTGGATCCTCAAAGATAAAACCGCGGCGGGAGTACGAGCGCCGCTGTCGTTTATTCATTCGATGACCGAGCCGAAGATAAAAATTTTACCGGAGAATTTTGAGCGATGTCCTCTACTGTTGGTGCATCCGGAAAAAGATGCGTGGACGGATATTTCGCTGAGCAAAAAATTTTATGAGCGCCTGGCATGCGAAAAAGAAATCAGGCTGCTCGAAGGTGCGGGGCATTTGCCGATTGAGCCGCTCGGATTGAAACAGATGGAGCAAGCCTGCATCGAATTTATGAACAGAATTTGCATGGAAAAATAACAAATTAAAAGCGATGGATACTGTAATTACCGTTCAAGACGGGTTTAACAAAATTCCATCGCTTTTTATATGTTTAGTTTAGCATAAAAAATATAAGATATCAACTACAAATCTATTTTTGAAATTTGAAATGGACTTTCGCAAATTATATTTTGTTCCATTCGCATTTTACAGCGCCCATACCGAGCGCGGTTTTGATTCCGAAGCCGGTGTATTCGGAAACGGCGAGTATAAAATTCAGCAGAGGCAACAGCGCCTCATCGCCCACTGCCGGCTGGATGGTGCCGACGAAGCCTTTTATTTTTATGCCTTCCAGACTGAAATTGCTTGTGCGTAAGTTGTAGTCTCGAATATATGTTTTTTGAAGCAGCTCTTGAATGCACTCTTCATCCTGGAATTTGAAATTATCGGAATGTGTGTTGATTTTGTTGATGACTCCTTGCAGCAAGGTGGAGATATCGGGGAAAATATGTGTTACGCCCTGCGACTTGAAAGATGTCGGCGTGAGCAATCGGATTTTCGGTGTTCTTTCCGCATTCAGATAGAGTTCTTCATAGTCACAGGTATGCAATTGGAATCCTTTGATAAGCACTTGGCGACTTCTATGGGCGAGCGTGATTTCGCTCGGATTGTTTTCAAGAAAAGGAATGATGAGATTTTCGTATGCTTCCTTGTTGAAAGTAGTGATTCGCCAATAGAATTTTTTGCTTCTATAATCTTGAAAAATGCAGGATGTATATGGATTCGTACCGTTATAATGAAGATATTCGGCATAATAGGTGTCAATAATATCCATCAGATAACCGTGAAAGAGTGAGCCCATATTCAGACTCAATCCCTCCGGAGAAAGCTCGAATGTAATTTTAGTCGGCATATTTCCTCCCTCTACTGTTAAAAGTCTTATCTGTAATATCATACCAAATAAAGAATTCGGCTGCCAACTTATTTTTAAGAAATCGGTGCTTATAAAAAATTGATTTTGGTTCGAGAATTTAAGAGAAGGATTTATCAGCGGCAAAATAAGGCATTGTTCATTTCTCTTCGATATGAAAACAATATGAAAAATGACGAACAATTTTCATAGCTCAAAAGGGGCTCAAACTATTTACAAAACGAAATAGTATGGATATAATCGTGCTATGAAAGGAGGCGGATATGAAGGAACTGTTGAAAAGAAATCGAGGTTTTATTCTGTTGACATCGATTGCGATTGTTTTCGTGTCGCTCACTTCGATGCTGGTGCCGCTTTTGTTGCAGATTTTTGCTCAGAGCGGGAAGGAGCGGAATGTAAATTTAATCTTTTGGGTCTTTGTAGCGATGCTCTGCTCCTATTTTGTTCAAATCGCCGTGATGATGTATCGCGAAAACTTTTCGGCGAAGTTCAATACGGAAAATCTTTCGCATCTGCTCTATAAGATGATGAAAATGCCTTACGATTCTTATGTAAATCTGCAACCGACTTACTTGGCGGGAAGAATTTTTGCGGCGGTGGATGCGCTCTATCTGTTTTTGCTGTCCGGTTTGTCGAATTTGGTCAATGCGGTGCTGATGATAATTCTGTCATTGATTCTGATTGCGATGATTTCCTATCCGATGGCGTTGATTTTATTGTTGCTCGTTCCGCTGAATGTGCTCGGTTTCCGCTGGATAAATCAGCGCTTAAGCGCCAAGATGTCGTTGATGCAACAATCCTCTGCTGCGGCACAAAAGGATTTGATGGCGACCTTGTCGAACAGCGAGCTGATAAAGTCGCAGGCAAATACGAAATTGCTGGATGAAGCCATTTTGCCAAAGATGAGGCGGATGTACCGGACGCTCGCGCGAACCAATCAATTTGCGCAGGCGAGCAGCAAGACGATTGATTTTGCAAATAAATTGGCTCAAAATATCATTTACATATCCGGCAGTATGTTGGTTGTGCAAAGGGAATTGTCGATTTATTCGCTCGTGATGATGAGCATCTTGATGTCGATATTTTTTTCTCATCTTCGTGAGATTTCGCAGGTGAATTTGGATTTCAGCACATTGAGCGCGAGCAATCGCTTTGTCAAAGAGGAGCTGTTGCCGGAAGAGAACGGCGATGTTTCCATTGAAAATATCGACAGCATTCGGCTGGATTATCCGAAGAATGAACTCAATGACAAAGAAATTTTTTTCGATATTCAAACGGAGCTGAATCGTGGGGACAGTTTGTATTTATCGGGCGCATCCGGCGCAGGCAAATCGACGCTGCTTAAAATGCTGCTCAAATTTCGGCGAAGCGAAGGCATCTTTGTGAACGATCTTCCGATTGCAAGCATTACCAATGACAGTCTGCGTGCAAGGATCGCTTATCTGTCGCAGGATGTGAGCTTGCTGTCGATGTCTTTGGAAGAAAATATCGCTTTCGGGCGCAAGCTGACGAAGGAGGAAAAACAAGTTGTCGAGCAGAGCGAAATTTTAGAGACGGTTTTTCGTGACAAAAGTTGGGACACGGTGCTTGTGGAAAACGGCGCGAATCTCTCAGGCGGCGAAAAACAGCGAATTGCCGTTGCGCGTCTCTTGCTGATGGATTTTGACATTTGTATTTTGGACGAGGTGACGAGCAATATCGACGAGGAATCGAGCGATGCGATTTTTGAGATTTTAGAGCGAATCTGTCGGGATAAAATTATGATTTTCACATCGCATAATTCGAAGAACGAGCGATTTGCAAACAAAAAGATTATCTTGGGGAGGAATGCATGAAGAATTACTTAACGATTGAGGATATGGCGAATGAAATGCAGGTGACGACCCGCACGATACGAAACTATTTGCGTGAAGGCAAACTGAAGGGTGAAAAGGTGGACGGCAGATGGCGTTTTTCAACTGAGAATCTGCATGAATTGATTGCCTTGGTGTCGATTGGCAATCAAGGGATGGACGCGGTCGAGGATTTCTTCAAAAAGACGCATAAGCCGGTGTATGAGAGCATCGTCATCATCGATATTCCGATTGTAAATGCCGAAACTGCGGAATTTTATCGCGATAAAATTTTGGAGCGCTACAATATGGTGTATAGCGGGAAGGGGCGTAAGCTGCAATATGAAACTATATCCGGCGACAAAATCCGATTCATCGTATCGGGGCCGAATGCCTATGTGCACAGCTTCGGAAATTATATTTTTGAATTGACGGAACAGCGCATCGAAAAGTAAAAGCTGACAAAAAGCTCCCAAGACGGTATCGTCGAGCCGTCTTAGGAGCTTTTTTACAAATTTGGATGCCGTTTCAAAATCAAAAATCAAATCGGATTATATCATTTCGATAAAGGCGCCGAGTCTCGTGCGCAATTGTCCGGTGTCGGATTCGCTGTAATCGGTTTCGATGGCGATGTATGCGGTGCCGAGTTCTTCGCAGAGTTGTTTTACCGATTTGGTTTCAATATTGTAGGTGTGGCAAGCCTGCAGAATGACATCGACGACTCCATCCACCTTGTATTCCTTAATCAAATCTTTGAGCAGATTCATTCGAATGTCGTTCGGCGTCATAACGGAGCAACCGATTTGCAGATAGCGGTCGGTGATGGCTTTCATAATATCCTCGCTGTTTTCATCGACCATTTGATAAGCATTTTTGATGCCGCCGCAGTTTTCGTAGCAAACGACCACGCCGCCTTCTTCATCGATGACACCGATGGTTTTGTCGATGACGCCGCCCATCGGACAGCCGGTAATCAGAATTCGCTTGGCATTTTTGGAGACGGGTCTTTCGCCTGCATCGTAAGCGCTCATCGTCGAATCAATCATTTCGCGCACCTTGTTTTTACGAAGCTGCGCATCGAATTCAAAGGTCAAGCCGTTGAGTACGGTTGCCATTTCTTTACCTTTCATCGGAGGCGGCTCGAGTTTGCCGAGCTCCATCAATTCGATGAGCAATTTTCGATATTCGTTTCGCTCTTTGGATGCTTCCCGAAGCGCTTCGTTAGTGATAGGTTTTCCGGTGACTTCTTCGAGCTTTTCTTTTAGAATGTTGCCTTCTTCCCGCCAAACATCCCAAGAATACTCGCGATTGAGATTCTGTGGCAGCTGCATGACATGGACATTTTTGATTTCGCCGAGCAATTCAAACATTTTTTTCTTTCCGTCGCAGGTGGTTTCGCCGACGATGAGGTCCGAAAAATATGTATATGGACAGGAGTCGGTGACTGCAAAGCCGTAGCTGGATTTGATAAGCGGACAAAGATTTTTCGGCAAATCTTTTTCAGCATCGACAATCGATTCGTTGCCGGATGCGCAGAGACTCACGCAAGCCGCGCCCGATGCGTCGATAATTTCGGTCGGTGTGAAGGTGCAGAAGATACCGACCACATTTTTCCCTTCTTCCTTCAAATTTTTGACTTTCAAAAAGCCGTTTCGTCTTGCCTCGGCAAATTCTTCAAATTTTGCGGGTAGTTCGTACATAGTTCCTCCTTAACATAACGGTTGTTTACAATTCCATTGCGAATAGTCCGGCGCCGATTGCTCCGGCATAGCGTGCTTCGGGAGCGGAAATAACTTTTTTCCCAAGCGCCTGCGAAAGTGATTCGATCACATAGTCGAGCTCACACAGACCGCCCGTCAGATAGATGATGTCCGAGCCGGTAGCGAGTCGGGAACTGAGCGATTTCACTTTGTTTGCCATCGATTGAATGATGGCGTTGGCAATATCCTTTTTCGGCGTGCCCTTTGCAATCAGACTGATGACTTCGGATTCGGCAAAGACCGTGCACATTGAGCTGATTTGCACATTTTCGCCGTCGCGCGCCATTTCACACATTTCGGGGAGAGAGATTTTCATCGTCTCCGCCATGATTTGCAAAAATTTTCCGGTTCCGGCGGAGCATTTGTCATTCATCAAAAAATCGGCAACTCTGCCGTTTTGAATCGCGATGACCTTCGTATCCTGTCCGCCGATATCGATGACGGTTGCATTTTTTTCGGCAAAAATATGCGATGCACCTTTGGCATGGCAACTGATTTCGGTAATCGCCTTATCCGCATAATCCACGCTGATTCGACCATAGCCCGTCGCAACGATTTTGAGATTTTCGCACGAATAGCCGCTCGCTTGAATCTCCTGCAAAATATCATTCGCTTTTTCGCCGTTGCCCCAAGCGGTCTGCGTCACACTTCGGTGTAAAATACTTTTGTCCTGTGACAAGAGCGCAACTTTGATGGAAGTTGAGCCGATGTCGATACCTAAATAATTCATACAATCTCCCTTCCTTTTTATTATAGCAATTCAATGCGAAAAGTTGAGCACTTCGGATTATCAAATTTATTGAAGGAATTCATAGAAAAAGTTTATATCAGAAATTTTTACCAAGCGGGCGTTTGTAAAAATATCGAACCATACATCAAAATAAATCTTGAAATCATTCTGTACAATATGAATAATGCTCGAAAAGTTTATGTGGAACAATCCAGTATTTTCTCTAAATCTATTTACAAAGCCGATTGAAGTGGCTATAATTAAACTCAACAAAATCAATCAAATCAATTTGGAGGAGAAAAAATGAAGAAACTTTTATCATTGATGCTCGCGGCCATGTTGTTATTGACAGCTTGTGTCGGAAACAGCGGCAAAGAATCAGGAGAACAAATCAAGGTGGGATTTATTTACATAGGTCACATCAACGACGGTGGATTTACTCAGGCGCATGACAAAGGTCGATTGGAATTGGAAGCCAAGCTCGGCGACAAGGTCAAAACTTTTTATCAGGAAGCGGTGCCGGAGAACAAGCAGGATGTGAAAAATTCCGCGAAGGTGATGATTGACCAGGGAGCGACGGTGATTTTTGCCAACAGCTTCGGCTATATGGATGCGATGAATGAGCTCGCATTGGAATATCCGGATTTGAAATTCCTTCATTTCTCCGGATATATGATGAATGATACGAATTTCGGAAACTATTTCGGAGCAATGGAAGAAGCGCGCTATCTTTCCGGAATCGTCGCGGGAATGAAAACCAAGAGTAACAAAATCGGATTTGTCGCGGCATTTCCGTTGCCGGAACTTTTTATCGCAATCAATGCCTTCACTTTGGGAGCGCAATCGGTAAATCCGGATGCGACGGTGCAGGTCGTATGGACGAATTCATGGTATGACCCGCAAAAAGAAAAAGAAGCGGCGGACGCTTTGCTTGCGGCGGGATGCGATATACTCGCTCAGCATTGTGATACGACGGGACCTCAGGTTGCGGCGGAAGAGAAGGGCGCTTTTGCAATCGGATACAATTCCGACAGCTACCAAGCGGCACCGAAGGCATTTATGACCGCACCGGTTTGGAATCACGGCGTATATTATATCAAGACCGTTGAATCCATCATGAACGGCACTTGGAAACCGGAAAGCTACTACGGAACGATGGCGGATGGATATATCGACATCCTGCCGTTGACGGAGAATGCACCGGAGGGAGCGCAGGCGAAAATCGATGAGGTCAAAGCGAAAATCAAGTCCGGTGAGTTCAATGTATTTACCGGTCCGATTAAAAATCAGGCGGGTGAGATTGTTATTGCCGAAGGAGAAAAGCCGGATCGTCAAAAAATTTGGGAGACCAATTTCTTAGTGGAAGGCGTCATCGGTAGCGTGAAGTAGTGGAGGACTTATGCAAAAGGTAATTGAAATGATCAATATTTCAAAGAGCTTTGGCAGCATAAAGGCGAACGAAAATGTTAATTTGACTATAAATAAAGGTGAGATTCATGCGCTGCTCGGAGAGAACGGCGCGGGAAAAAGCACATTGATGAATATGCTGTCGGGTATCTATTCGCCCGACAGCGGTTTTATTTTAGTCGATGGAAAAAAACAGGAATTTCATTCGCCCGGCGAGCCGATAAAGCTCGGAATCGGTATGATACATCAGCATTTCAAACTGATTGATGTACTCAGTGCAAAAGAAAATATAATTTTGGGACAAAAGGGCAGCGCCATCATTCGAGGCAAATCGCTCAGCAAAGAAATTCGCGCGATTTCCGATAAATATCGTTTGGACATTGACCCGAACAAAAAAGTATATAATATGTCGGTGGGCGAAAAGCAGACACTCGAAATTATCAAGGTGCTCTATCGCGGGGCGAAAGTCTTGATTATGGACGAGCCGACGGCGGTGTTGACGCCGCAGGAAATCAAACGCTTGTTCCGGATTATGCGCAATATGAAGGAACAGGGCAATTCCATCATTATCATCACGCACAAAATGAATGAGGTGATGGAAATCAGCGACCGCGTCACCGTTTTACGCAAGGGGAGAACGGTGGATACGCTCGAAACTTCAAAAACCACCGCCAAAGAATTGGTGGAGATGATGGTCGGAAAATCGGTGGAGCTGTCGATTGAAAAACCGAAATCGGAACGCTCCGTCAAACCGATGCTGGAGCTGGACGAAGTGACGGTGCTCGATTCGGACAAGCGCTATGCGCTCAAAGAGGTGAGCCTCAATGTCTATGGCGGAGAAATATTAGGCGTCGCCGGCTTGGCGGGCAGCGGACAGAAGGAGCTTTGCGAAACCATCGCGGGCTTGCTCAAAACCAATTCGGGCAGAATTTATTTTGAAGGCGAAAATATTGTGGATAAAACACCGCGCGAAATCATCAACCTCGGCGTGCGGATGGGATTTATCCCCGAAGATCGATTGGGTATGGGCTTGGTCGGCTCGATGGATATTGTGGATAATATTATGCTCAAGGATTACCAAAAGAAAAAAGGACTTTTCATCAATAAAAAAGAAATGGTGCCCAAGGCGAAGGAAATTGTGGAGCGTTTGGAAATCGTGACGCCGGGAATCGATAAGCCGGTGCGAAAAATGTCGGGCGGAAATATCCAAAAGGTATTGCTCGGACGCGAAATCGACGCGAGTCCGAAGCTGCTCATCACCGCCTATCCGGTTCGCGGACTCGACATCGGCGCGTCTTACAAAATCTACGACCTGCTGAATGAGCAAAAGCAAAACGGAGTCGGTGTTCTGTTTATCGGAGAAGATTTGGATATTTTGCTTGAAATCTGCGACCGCATCGCCGTCATTTATGACGGGATGGTGACGGGAGTCGTCGAAACCGATGACACGAGCAAGGAGGAAGTCGGCATTTTGATGGCGGGCGGCACGATGGAGGATGTCGAAAAATTTCGCTTGGAGCATCCGAAAAAAACTTCCGCCACAAAAGACTATATAAAGGAAGAAACTCCTACAAAAAATTCTACACAAGACAATATAGAGGTAGAAACACAAAAATCGAAGGGCAAAAAAGAAGTGCCGAAGAAAGAATTATCCGAGCAAAAGAAAGGAGAGCACAATGATTAAGCTTATCAAAAGAGAAGATGTCGATACGAAATTTGTGCTCGTCGTTCGAGCGATTGCGATTGTCGGCGCGATGGTTTTTGCCGGCATATTTATCGCGATGATAGGATACAATCCGTTGCAGGTGTTCAGCGAAATGTTTTTCGGCGCCATCGGAACGCCGATGCGATTGCAGGAGACCGTCAACAAGGCGGTACCGCTCATCATCGCATCGCTGGGTATCTTGGTGGCTTTCAAAATGAAGTTTTGGAATATCGGCGGCGAAGGACAAATCATGATGGGTGCGCTCGGCGCGGGATTCGTTGCGCTCAACTATGCGGACAATCTGCCGAGACCGATTTTGCTGTTGACGATGACGGCGGTTGCCGTTTTGCTCGGCGGCATTTGGGCACTCATTCCTGCATTGTTCAAAGTGAAACTGGGAACGAATGAGACGATTTTCACCTTGATGCTCAACTATGTCGCCATCAAAATCGTGCAGTTTTTACAATTTGGACCATGGAAGGATCCGCAAGCGACGGGTTTTCCGAAAATCCCGAACTTCGACACAAGCGCGGTATTGCCCAATCTGTTCGGCATGCATATCGGTTGGCTGATTGCGTTGCTGTTGACGGTGCTGATGTATATCTTTATTCGCTACACCAAAAAAGGATATGAAATCGAAGTGGTCGGCGAAAGCATCAATACGGCGAAGTATGCGGGCATGAATGTGAACGGCATCATTCTTTTTGCGATTACGCTTTCGGGCGGACTCTGCGGACTCGTCGGAATGATACAGGCTTCGGCGATGGAAAAAACGCTCAGTTATACTTTGTCGGCGGGCTACGGTTACACCGCCATCATCACGACCTGGTTGTCGGGGCTTAAAGCGCAATATATTCTTTTCACTTCGA
Source organism: Peptostreptococcaceae bacterium (assembly GCA_030532905.1). Lineage (GTDB taxonomy): Bacteria > Bacillota > Clostridia > Peptostreptococcales > Filifactoraceae > JAUNKE01. The sequence continues at coordinate 684 of JAUNKE010000035.1, read as the reverse complement.
TTGCTTTTGCCATCTTGATACAGGGCGGCAATTTCGTCCAAGTGTCGATGCAAATTCCGTCCGCAGTTGCGGGAATGATTCAGGGAATGATTTTGTTCTTTGTGCTCGGCTCTGAGTTTTTTATCAAATATAAATTGGTAGGGAGGGCGAAATAATGTTGATTGCAATTTTATCGGCTGCGGTCGGCGCGGCGACTCCCTTGCTTTTTGCAACGATTGGAGAAATTTACACCGAAAAATCCGGAAATCTCAATCTCGGAGTAGAAGGGATGATGATTATGGGAGCGGTAATCGGTTTTTCGGCAGGATTTGAATCGGGCAACGCAACTTTGGCGATGTTCGGAGCGATGATGGCCGGTGCGATTGGAGCCGCCATCTATGCGGTGCTCACAATTACTTTGCGCGCGAATCAGGTCGTTACCGGATTGGCACTCACGATTTTCGGAACGGGTTTTGCGAGCTTTGTCGGCAAAAATTATGTCGGCATGTCCGCGCCGGAAAGCGTGCGCGAAGTTTTCCGCACGATGCATATTCCGATTTTGAGCGATTTGCCGGTTGTGGGCGATATTTTTTTCAAACAGAATATCTTTGTCTATATCGGCTACCTGCTCGTGCTCGCTACCCTTTTTTATTTCAAAAAAACTCGATGGGGACTCAATCTGCGTGCGGTCGGCGAAGGTGCGGC
>JAUNKE010000034.1 GCA_030532905.1 Peptostreptococcaceae bacterium | reverse complement strand
ACGGTGGTGTGAGAGGTCGGCTACTCAAATAATGGGTAGCCTCCTACTCGATTCAGCAAATCATTTTGATTGATGTATAAAAAAAGCACTCTTACGAGTGCCGTTTTTGTTGAAAGTCTTTGTATTCAGATTTATAGATTTGTCATAAACTTCAACTATGTGTTGGCTCGATTTCTCTTCGGCAGCTGCGCAAAGATGATGGCAAAGAAGATAAACACACATCCGATTGCTTCTTTTACCGTCAGCATTTCGTTGAGCAAAATCGCTCCCGCCAAGACGGAAAATACGGATTCCAAACTCAGAATCAGCGATGCAATCGTCGGGTCGGTATCTTTCTGCGCTACGATTTGAAGCGTGTATCCGACACCGCTGGAAAGTACGGCGGTATATAAAATCGGAACTATCGCCTGCAAAATTCCGTCGATATTCGGCGATTCAAAAACAAACATTGCGACCATGCTGATGAGTCCGCAGACGAAAAATTGAATACAGGACATTTTGACCCCATCGACTCTCGGCGAAAAATAATCGATGACCAAGATATGCACCGAAAAGAAAATAGCACATAAAAATACGAGAAAATCGCCTTTTCCAATCGAAAAGTCATCCTTGATGGACAAAAGATAAAAACCGACTCCCGCCACCAAGATGCAGAACCAAATTTTCTTGTCCACTTTTTTTCCTAAAAACAATGCGAGTATCGGCACGATGACAATATATAAGGTGGTGATAAAACCCGCCTTGCCTGATGTCGTGTATTGCACGCCGATTTGTTGCAGCGCTCCGGCAATGAACAATACGATTCCGCACCAAATACCGCCAATTACCAAGGTTTTCTTATCCTCCTTGAATTGCTCGGTCTTCGGCGAACTGAAAAAAGGTATCACCGCCATCAATACGAGCGTGGCAATAAAATTTCGCACCGCATTGAAAGTAAAGGGCTCGACAAAATCCATTCCCTGCTTTTGCGCGACGAAAGCGGAGCCCCATATAACTGCTGTCAGCAACAACAACAGATTTCCTCTAAACTTTTTACTCATAATTCCCTCCCTCGCTATATCTTAACATAGGCGGAGAGTAAAATCAATTTGACAATTACGAAAAATTTTCCTATAATTAAAAATGGAAGGTAGATAATATGAAGAAAAATTATAAAACGAAACAAAGACAAGTGATTTTGGATGCGGTCATCGAAAGCGCAGGAACCCATTTTACCGTAGAGGAGATTTACCACAAGCTGATTGAGCAAGGATATGATTTGGGCAGGGCGACCGTATATCGAAAAATCAACGAACTGCAGGCGCAAGGAACCATCAAAAAATTTGTTTCCGAATCGGGCAAAAGTGCTTGCTATGAATATATCAGCGATTTGGAGAACAATTTCTATCATTTCAAATGCACCAAATGCAATGAGCTTATTCACATGGATTGCGAATCGCTGACCAGAGTGAAGGAACATTTGTTGCAAAAACACGGCTTTGAGTTGGATGAGTCCAAAATGATTTTTCTCGGACTATGCCGACATTGTCGAGAACAGTAATTGGAAACTCGCTGCGGCGAGCTTTCGGTATGAGCATAACATCAGATTGTCAGCTGCAGTCTGATGTTTTTTTTGCGAACAATTTTTTGAAAGGATTACAACATCGGCTAAAAGCCTACATTTTTCAAAAGGAATGTGATATAATAATCAAGTTAGAGAATATACGAAGAGGGAACGAAAATGGCACAGGCAAATAAAGGAAAAACAAAAACTGCGAAAAAGTCAAAACCCAAAACGAGCGGTGCTAAAAAAACCGCAGCCGAAAAAGCAAAGCTGGAATCGAGAAATCAAAATCTGATTGCACTTTTACTTTTGGTGCTCGGAATGGTGTTTTTACTTTCCATAACTACCAATGCGCTCGGCGCGATGGGAACGACCATCAAAGCGATTTTGCTCGGACAGTTTGCGAAGATGGCGGTACTGATGGCGCTTGCGATGATTGTTATCGGAATCGCGCGATTGGTTTACAGCTCAAAATTCGGCTTTGACAATATCAGTCCGATTATGGTCATACTTATTTTTTTAGGAATCACCATTTTTTACGGTGCAATCAACAGTAAAGTGTTGATGGATAAATTTGATTTTGTAAGCCTCAAAAAAATATTTTTGCAATCGGTCGTCGGTAAAAATATCGGAATCTGGCCGTATATGCTTACTTATCTGCTCGTCGGACTCATCGGAAAATGGGGAATGATTCTCTGCTCGGCGACCATCTTTTTGTTCGTGGCGATTTATTATTTCCGCCTGTCTTTCACAAAGATTGGCGATGCTAGCATCGTGATTGCGAACGAAGGAAAAAAAGTGGCGCAGGGCATCGGCAAAAAGACGATGGACTATGTGATGAACGATGAGGATACGGCTCCGCAAAAGAAAAAATTGGAAAAACTTGACGAAACGCGAATCGAGGACAAATTCAGTTTTATGGAGCGCTACAAATCCGAGGTTGCCGAATTTACCGAGTTTATGGATACGCAAAGCCAGCCGCCGATTGAAGAAAATCAGCAGGAAGATATGGAGCAGGAAAAAGCGGCTAAAGATAAATTCAGCGAAAAAGAAGAGAGAGAGTTGCGCGAGTTTGAAGAAAAATACGGTCAACCGAGCGACTTTACCGAGCCGCTTAACGATGAACTTCATATCAATAATTATGAAATCGAAGAAGTGACGCGCGAAGACGATTCGCTGAATGCCTCCGCGCATGAAAATATGCTTGAAGAGCAAGAAGCCGACGATTTGGGCATTACCAAGAAATTCGACGGACTTTCTTCCATCATTGAGCAGATTGAAAATCAGGAATCGGCGCAAGCGGAAGAAAACGGAGAAGCGCAAAAACCGTTGCCGATAGCGATTGAGCTCTCGGATGGCGATGTTGTGGACAAAAGAAAAATTCATCAGGACGACAAGCTGAAAAAAGAAAATATTCAAGAGCTGGCGATACATGAAAAAACCGATATTCGAATCAACCAAAGAGAATATACTTTGCCGAGTACCGCTTTGCTCAAAAATTATAAAATCGAAAACAAGAATAAAAATCAACAAATCAAGGATGTTCAAAAATTGGAATCGACTCTGGCGATTTTCGGAATTGAAGGGAAGGTGGTCAATGTTTCGGTGGGACCGACCATTACCCGATTCGAATTGCAACTCAAAATCGGAGTCAAAGTATCCAAGATTTTGAATCTCTCCGACGATTTGGCATTGGCATTGGCGGCGGTGGCGCCCGTTCGAATCGAAGCACCGATACCCGGCACCTCGCTGATAGGAATTGAAGTGCCGAATGCGCAGACCGACATCGTCAGCTATCGCTCCGTGCTCGAATCCGACAAATTTGCAAAATCGACGGGGAAATTGCCGGTGGCGCTCGGACGCGATGTTTCGGGAAAAGCCATTGTTGAAGATATTGCAAAAATGCCGCATCTGCTCGTTGCAGGAGCGACCGGCTCCGGAAAATCCGTTTGTATCAACACGCTGATATGCAGTATCTTATACAAATCAAAGCCTGAAGATGTCAAAATGATTATGATTGACCCGAAGATGGTCGAGCTTTCCGTGTATAATAATATTCCGCATCTGCTCGTACCGGTCGTGACCGATATGAAAAAAGCACCTTATGCGTTGAGTTGGGCGGTCAACGAAATGAACAATCGCTACAAACTGCTTGCGGAAAATCGAGTGCGCGACCTCGACGGCTACAATGCCATCAAGGGCGTCGAAAAACTTCCGCGCGTCGTTATCATCGTCGATGAGCTTGCCGACTTGATGATGGTCAGCCCGAACGAAGTCGAAGACGCCATCATTCGATTGGCGCAAAAGGCGAGAGCTTGCGGAATGCATCTCGTGATTGCGACCCAAAGACCGTCGGTGGATGTTATTACCGGACTCATCAAGGCGAACATTCCGACCCGAATTGCATTTGCCGTATCCTCGCAGGTCGATTCGCGCACGATTCTTGACCAAGCGGGCGCCGAAAAGCTGATTGGAAAAGGGGATATGCTGTTTTCACATCCGAGCACGCCGAAGCCGCAACGAATACAGGGCTCCTTCGTTTCGGATGACGAAGTGAATGCAGTTGTAGATTTTATTTTGAAACAGGGGCATGCTCCGAGCGCGACGACCGACATCATCGAAGAGACGATTCGAACCGTCGAAGTGTCGCAGCGTGAAGAAGAAAAAGATACTTTACTCGATGAGATTATCGAATTTGCGATTGAAAACAAACAGATTTCGACCTCGCTTATCCAAAGAAGATTCCGAATCGGCTACAATCGCGCATCCAGAATCATCGACCGTTTGGAAGAAATGGGCATCGTATCCGAAAGCGACGGCGCAAAACCGAGAAAAGTTCTCATATCATCAAATGACAATAGACAAATAGAAATAGACGAAGGATAAAATGAAGACCATTACGATAGAAGAAGCATTTAAGAAGAACAATAAAATATTTGTGGATGTACGCAGTCCGCTCGAATTTGAGGAAGACCACATTACCGGAGCCATCAATATTCCGATTCTGGACAATGAGGAAAGAGCCATCATCGGTACGATTTACAAACAGGAGGGAAAGGAAAATGCCGTTCAGCGCGGATTGGATTTTGTTTCGCCCAAGCTGAAAAAACTGCATTTTGAATTCAGTAAGCTCGCCGAAAAATATGAGCAAATCATCATCTACTGTTTTCGCGGCGGAATGCGCAGCGGCTCGGTGACGGATTTTATACAGAGCTGCGGCATCGATGTGCTCAAACTTGACGGCGGATACAAAAGCTATCGTCATTTTGTGATGCGATACTTATCCGAGCTTCAGAACAAATTTACCTTTGTCGTACTGCATGGACATACCTGCATCGGAAAGACCGAAATGCTGCTTGAACTCGAAAAACAAAATATCGGCATTTTGGATTTGGAATTTTTTGCAAAAAACTCCGGCTCCGTTTTCGGCGATATTTTTTACAAGGGCAAAAGACCGAGCCAAAAGTTTTTTGAAACACAACTTTTCAACAAGCTATGTCAACTGGAGCTGTTAAATAAAAAATATATTTTTATGGAAAGCGAGAGTAAAAAAATCGGGCGCTGCACCCTGTCCAAAGAATTTTGGCAGATGATGCAGAACGGGAAGCATATCTTGGTTACCGCGTCGATGGAAAGTCGCGTGCGCCGAAGCGTTTCGGACTACACACTTAAATCAGAGGACAATGATGAGCGATTGATTGAATCGATTCAGCATCTCAAAGATAAATTGGGAAAAGAAAAAGTCGGACAGTTGACCGAATGGGTTTCGGCAAAACGATACGAAGATGTCGCCGGATTTTTGATGAGCGAGTATTACGACAAACTCTATCTACACTCGCAGGACCAATACCGCTACGAATTCAGTGTATGCTCCGACGATATGGCACAATCGGTGCAGGAAATACAAAAATGGTACAAGGAGTTAGAATGAAAAAAGTATATATTTCCACCTTGGGTTGCTCCAAAAATCTCGTCGATTCGGAGATGATGCTCGGCAGCTTGCTCAGCGACGGCTATAAAAACACCCATGATGTCAACGAAGCGGAAATTGCCATCGTCAACACCTGCGGTTTTATTGAAGCGGCAAAAGAGGAATCCATCAACGAAATTTTGCTCATTGCAAAAAAGAAATTGGATGCAAAATTGCAAAAGTTGGTCGTTACGGGATGTTTGGCACAAAGATATTCCAAAGAGTTGCAGGAAGAAATTCCCGAGATTGATTTGATACTCGGTACGACGAGCTTTGTCGATATTGTCGCGCAGTTGGAGAAACTCGGGGAGCGTCGAGAGATGAAAATCGACGACATCGACAAAAATATTCCGTCTCTTGCAAGAAAACTTTTGACTGACACGCACACCGCCTATCTGAAGATTGCGGAAGGCTGCGACAATCTTTGTACCTATTGCATCATTCCGAAGCTGCGAGGCAAATACCGCAGTCGCTCGATGGATGAAATTGTTGAAGAAGCTAAGGCGCTTGCAAAACAGGGAGTCAAAGAAATTATTTTGATTGCACAGGACACGACGAAATACGGTCTCGACAATTATAAGGAAGCCAAATTGCCCGAGCTTTTATCCGAGCTTGACAAAATTGACGGCATACGGTGGATTCGAATACTGTATTCCTATCCCGAAGACATCACCGAAGAGTTGGTACTGACCATCAAAAATTCGGAGAAAGTCTTGCCTTACTTCGACATGCCGATTCAACATGCCGGCGACATCGTGCTCAAGAGGATGAATCGTCATACCACCAAGCAGCAGATTGAAGACAAAATCAATATGATTCGAAAACATATTCCGTCGGCGAGCATTCGAACTACGATTATCGTCGGATTTCCACAAGAAACGGAAGAGGATTTTGACATATTGTACCGCTTCGTCGAAAAGATGAAATTTGACAGACTGGGCACCTTCGAATATTCGCTTGAGGAAGGGACGCCGGCAGCCAAGATGAAGGGGCAGATTGAGCCCGAAGTGAAAGCGGACAGAAAATCTCGGCTGATGGAATTGCAACAACAGATTTCAAAAGACAAAAACAGAGAGTGGGTCGGAAAAGTGATGAGTGTTCTTATCGAAAACCGAGAGGACAAAAATATCTATTCCGGCAGAAGCTATCGAGATATGATTGAGATTGACGGTTTGGTCTTTGTTCACACGAATAACAAATTGAAAATCGGTGATTTTGTAGAGGTTCGAATTACGGATTCTTTGGAATATGATTTGATTGGAGAAGAAAATGAACACACCAAATAAATTGACCGTTGTGCGCTTGGCACTTGTTCCGGTATTTATTATCGCGGCTTATTTTGAAATGGAAAAAAGCATGCTCATCATCAGCACCGTTATTTTTGCAATCGCATCCGCAACCGACTTTTTGGACGGACATCTTGCAAGAAAACACAATTTGGTTACCGACTTCGGCAAATTTATGGATCCTTTGGCTGACAAAGTGCTCGTTGCGGCAGCGCTGCTCGTGTTGATACAGATGGGAAGAGTTGAATCTTGGGCGGTGCTCATCATCATCACACGGGAATATGCCATCTCCATTATTCGTGCGATTGCTTCCGCTAACGGAAAAGTTATTGCCGCATCGGGAGGCGGAAAAATCAAAACCGTATTGCAAATGCTGTCCATCATCATGCTTTTGCTCAGCATTCCTTTTGCAAATATTGTATTTTATCTGTCCGTTGCAATGACATTGTACTCCGGCATTCAATACATTTGGCGGAATCGTGAACTCATCGCCGAAAGATAAGGGGCTGCTATGACGAATATCGTTGTAAAAAATTTGAAAAAGAGCTTTACCTATCATATAAACAAAGGAATTTTCAATCGGGAAACCAAAACGGTGCAAGCCTTGAATGATATTTCTTTTGAAATTCAAGACGGGGAAATTATGGGGCTGGTCGGAGCCAACGGGGCAGGGAAAACAACCTTGATCAAAATTGTTGCCGGCGTATTGAAATCCGATAGCGGCGAAGTGCTCATTGATGGAGAAGACCCTTTTGAGCGCTCGATTTCATATCGGAAAAATGTTGCGATGATATTGGGGCAAAAAGGAAAGCTGCATCCCGATATGTCGGTGCTGGAATCCGCCGACATTTATGGAGCGATGTTTAAGATATCCAAAGAGATCATCCGTAAAAGAGTGATGGAATTTGCAGCATTGCTCTCTTTGTCTGCGGATGATTTATCCAAGCAGGCGCGCGCTCTCTCGTTGGGGCAGCGGATGAAAGGCGAAATCTGTCTTTCCTTTCTCAATGAGCCCAAGGTGATATTTCTCGATGAGCCGACGCTGGGATTGGATATTCGCTCGACAAAAAACATTCGACATTTTTTAAAAGATTATTGCAATCGACACCGAGCCGTTGCCGTTTTGACGAGCCATAATCTGGGCGATATCGTGCAGACGAGCTCAAAATTGCTCATTATCGACAAAGGAGATTGTGTTTTTTACGGAGCGATTGACAGTCTGCCGAGTTTTTGTAATCAGGATACAAGAATCAGATATCGCGTTGTGAATCAAAAGTTGCTTCAAGATATTTTGAAAAAGTTTCCCAAAACCTCGTTGGATGGAAATGAGTGCGTGACCCCTTGTAAATTTGATGAGATTGATGAGACTTTGAATTCTTTATATCATCTCGGCGAAATCTTCGGTTTGAAGATCGAAGAAAGACCATTGGAGACGATTATTGAGGAGTTGTTACATGATGAGTAAAAATTATTGGACGGCGGCATTTCGATATTGGTTTTCCTGCGCGTTAAAATACCGAAGCGATTTATTCTTTTCGTTTTTCAGCGAGCTGGCTATTCCGATTGCTATCAACATCGTATTTGTTATCGGATTGAGCCGATCGTCGAGCGTCAAATCGATTGCGAATGTGATTTCCTATCTTATCATCGCCAATATTACATATATTATTTCCGTAACGAATTTGGAAAATGTGATTTCCGAAGACATTAAAAGTTCAAGATTGATTTACAAACTGCTGGAGCCGATTTCGCCATTTGTCAGCTATGTGATTTCGGATATGGCGACAAAAATATTGCGTGTGCTGATTTTTTATCTACCGGCGATAATTTTGCTCATCTTCTTCAAACAGGCTGTATGGGGAAGAATTCTGCCCGCGATTCCTTTTATCTTGATTGCAAATATCATCGGCTATACCGTATCCTTCATCATCGGTTGTCTTTCATTTTGGCTTACTGAAATTTGGGGAATCAGCTCGATTAAAAATTTGTTGCTGGGCGTTTTTGCAGGAACGATTTTTCCTTTTTATCTGTTACCGGACACTTTGCAGCGATTTTTATTTATGACGCCTTTTCCGTTTTTAAGCTATATTCCGTCCGCGATGCTGTTGGGTGAGCTTAAAACGGACAAAATTTATTTCCTTTTGGCAGTCGGAATATTTTGGGGCGTCGTATTGTTATTGTTTGCAAAATGGATTTGGTCGATAGGCAGAAAAAAATATGAAAGCGTGGGGGTGTAAGATGAATTTTAGAGCAAGTGTCAAATATGGAACGCTCAAAGGCTTGCGCTATAAAGCCAACACATTCAGTTGGTTTTTGGCGGATATCGCGCTGTATTCTTCCGTCATCGTCATGTATTTATTTCTGTCGTCCGCTTTCGATTCTTTCGGCGTCTATTCAAAGCGAGAATTGGGATTGTATATCTCTACCTATTTTATAGTGAACAATCTTTTTGCGGTGTTTTTTTCGGAAGCAGTTTCTCAATACGGAAAATCCGTTTTGGATGGAAGCTTTTCCTATTTTCAATTGACACCACCGGGTGCTTTGAGAAGTCATATTATGCTCAATTTCAATTTCCCGGCAATGCTTTCGACACCATTTCTTTTTATAATGAACATATATTTTGTGGCGAAACTTTTTTCTTCGCCGATTCAAATTTTCTTTTACTACTTGGGGATTTTTTCAGCATGTGCAACGATGTTGTTCGTTTTTCAATCGATTACAGCGTTGCTGCTTTTCGGCATTCGCTCTTCGGCAATCGGCTCCTGCATCATGCAGCTTTTTTCGATTGCTGAAAAACCGGATACGGTATTTCATCCGACATTTCGAAAGATATTTACCTTCGTCATTCCGGCATTTGTGTTCAGCGCCGTTCCGAGCAGAATCATTTTAGGAACGATTTCTGTTTTTGAAACGATTTATCTATGCCTCAGTCCTGTGATTTTCTATGCGCTCTTTCGGGTGCTGGAGCATATCGGTTTCAAAAAATATCAACATTCGGGATTCTAGTGAAAGTGCTTTTGACTTTTGTTGAATTTGTTGCCGATAGAAACAAAAATTTATTACATTTTAAGTTAAGTATGCAGATAAAAATGTTGTTTGGATAAAATTTTTATATCCCTATCGTGAAAACTGAAAAAATATTTGTGATGTCGCTTTAAGAAATTATGAAGAACAAAGCGATTTTACTTTTTAAGTTTAATACGACTGAAATAGGAATTTTATACTGACGCAAATGCTCAAAACCTTGCAAGAACTGATTTTGAGTGATATAATGATTACGGTGTAAAATCGAAAAGGAGGAGCTATGATTTTTAAGACATTTGAAGATTTAATAAATCATGTGCAAAAATCGGGCACGAAGAAAAAAGTGGTGCTTGCGGCGGCTCATGACGAGCATGCGCTGGAAGCGGTGATTTTTGCAGACAAAAACAATATTGCGCAACCGGTTTTGGTAGGCGACCGACCGAAGATTGTGGAGATGTTGTCCAAACTGGGCGTTGCTGAAAATCAATATGAAATTTATCATACGGAAGACGATGTGAGCGCCGCGAAAAAATCCATCGCGCTGATTCGTGAAGGCAAGGGCGATTTTTTGATGAAAGGTAAACTTCAGACGGCGGATTTGCTCCGAGAAGTTGTAAACAAGGAGACCGGTCTTTCGCTCGGAAAACCGATGAGCCATGTTGCGATGCAGGAGATACCGAATTATCATAAATTGGTTGCGGTGACCGATGGCGGTATGATGATGTATCCGAATTTGGAAGAAAAACAAAAAATCATTGAAAATACCGTTGATGTGTTTAACAAAATGGGTTATGAGAAGCCGAAAGTGGCGGTGCTTGCGGCAGTTGAAGTCGTCAATCCGAAAATGCCCGAGGCGGTCGATGCGGCGGAGCTCAAAAAGATGAATGAAGCAGGCATCATCAAAAACTGCATTATCGAAGGGCCGATATCTTACGATTTGGCGATGAATAAAGAGAGCTCGGAGCTCAAAGGTTATGTAAGTGAAGTTGCAGGCGATGTGGATATTTTGGTCGTACCGAATATTACTGCCGGAAATATTTTGGGCAAGAGTCTGATTTATTCCGCGGGCGCAAAGATGGCGGGTTTTGTTGTTGGAGCGAAGGTGCCGATTGTACTCACATCCAGAGGAGCTACAACGGAAGAAAAATATTTATCATTGGCAATTTCAGCCTCGGCTGTTTAATGTAAAAAAGGAGAATGTGATGAAAAAACTAATGACAGGAAATGAAGCGGTTGCTCGTGGCGCATACGAAGCAGGCGTGGTTTATGCGTCGGCATATCCGGGAACTCCGAGTACGGAGATTTTGGAAAATACGGCTTTGTATAAAGGCGATATTTTGGCTGAATGGGCAGTAAATGAAAAAGTTGCTGCGGAATCGGCAATCGGAGCTTCACTAGCCGGCGCAAGAAGTTTTGCAGCGATGAAACATGTAGGTGTCAATGTGGCAGCAGACCCGCTTCTTACATACGCGTATATGGGAGTAAACGGCGGATTTGTTATCGTATCGGCGGATGAACCGGGACAACATTCCTCTCAGAACGAGCAGGACAACCGTAATCTTGCAAAAATGGCGAAGATTGCGCTCATGGAGCCGTCCGACAGTCAGGAATCCAAAGACATGTTCAAAAAAGCATTCGAAATCAGTGAAGAATATGATATTCCGGTCATGTTTCGAATGACAACGAGAATTTGTCACTCCAAAGGAATCGTGGAACTTCAAGACAGATTGGAAGTCGGCATCAAGCCTTACGAAAAAAATATCGCGAAAAATATTACCGTACCGGCGAATTCACAAAAAATGCGTTTGGTAGTGGAAGAGAGATTGAACAAGCTCAGAGATTTCTCCAACAATACGGAGCTTAATTTCATCATCGACAACAACAGCAAAATCGGTGTTATCGCATCGGGTGCTTGCTACGGATATGCCAAAGAAGTTTTCGGCGACAGCGTTTCTTATTTGAAACTCGGATTCACCAATCCGCTTCCGGATAAAAAAATCGTGGATTTCTGTACCGGAAAAGAAACCATCTATGTTATTGAAGAAAACGACTCTTTTATGGAAGAAAAAGTAAGAGAGCTTGGATTTGATTGCTACGGAAATAATCTGTTCCCATTCTGCGGAGAAAAAACGCCGGATGTGATTCGTCGTGCGGTTTACGGAAAAACTTTGGACAGCTTGGCATTGGATGCCGACAAAGTTGTACCGCGACCACCGACTCTTTGTGCGGGATGTCCGCATCGAGGATTCTTCTACGAAATCGGAAAACGAAAAAATACGGTAATCGCGGGAGACATCGGCTGTTATACACTTGGATTTGCACCGCCGTACAATGCGATGGACTTCAATGTTTGTATGGGTGGAGCATTCGGTTCCGGTCATGGTTTCCAACAGGTGAGCAATATGACGGGCGAGCCGAAGCGCGTTGTTTCGGTAGTTGGAGACTCGACTTTCTTCCACACCGCAATCAACGGTTTGCTCAATGTGGTTTATAACCGCTCCAACTCCATCAATATTATTTTGGACAACCGAATCACCGGAATGACCGGTCATCAGGAAAATCCGGGCTCGGGTTACACATTACAGGGAATGCCGACGGAAATCGTTGAGATTGAGCCATTGGTAAAAGCCTGCGGTATCAAGCATGTAAAAACCGTAAATCCGAATCGTTTGGACGAAGTGAAAGCGGCGCTTGACTGGGCGTATGAGTTGGATGAGCCGTCCGTCATCATCACAAGATGGCCATGCGTACTCAAAAAATTCACCGATGTCGATAGACAGGAATTCTCTACTGCGTTTACGACCAAGTGCGAAGTCAATCACGAAGTATGTATCGGATGTAAAAAATGTATTCGTACGGGATGTCCGGCATTATCTTTTGACAAAGTGAATAAAAAATCATCCATCAATCCGGAGCAATGCGTTGGATGTGAAGTTTGTTTACAAGTTTGCCCAACAGGTGCGATTGGAAAGGTGGTAAAGTAAATGACAAAGAATATAATGCTGATTGGAGTCGGAGGACAGGGAACGATTTTGGCATCCAAGCTGTTGACCATCGGCTTGATGGAGCAGGGATATGATGTAAAAATGAGCGAGATTCATGGAATGAGTCAGCGTGGCGGCTCCGTTTCCTCACAGGTTCGATATGGCGAAAAGGTGGAGTCCACCGTAATTGAAAAAGGAAGTGCGGACATCATCATCGCATTTGAAAAAATGGAAGCGCTTCGGGCACTCGATTATTTGAAACCGGACGGAACGGTCGTTGTCAACAATTTGGAAATCGACTCGATGCCGATTCAAGTCGGAAAATTTGAATATCCGAGCGATGTCATTGATGTGCTCAAATCCAAAGCGAAAACCGTTGTCGTTGAAGCGTCCAAAATGGCAAAAGAGATGGGTAACTCCAGAGTGACGAATATGATTTTGTTCGGAACGATTATCAAATCGATGCAATTGGAAGATATTGATTGGAAAAAAATTCTTTCCGAAAATATCAAACCGAATTTGGTGGATATCAATCTCAAAGCGATTGAACTCGGCAAAAGTCTAATCAACTAAACAAAATCGGATAAAATATAAAAAATATGTGATTAAACCTCTCAGGCTGATATGGAAAAAGCTTGAGAGGTTTTTTGAATAAGCATTTGTGAGTGTAAAACAAATACCCATTAAAAAACAGAGTTATCAATAATTTGTATTTTGAATAACCGTTTTTTTGGTTTCCGCCTTGTAGGGAACGGTGGCAGTAGGTTACGGATACACAATCTCCCGTTGGTCGTTGTATATCTCGTCAACCCATGCATGTGACCTACCAGAGATTTTCATCGCTTTGCTTGAAAATCGGGTTAGGTCTAGAACCCCACCGTTCCGCCGTTCCATCGGAACGGAAAAAAGAATAATTTTTCTGTGGCGTATTAGGTATTAGTGTAAAACAAATTGTTTGAAAAATAAATTGCGTTGACATAATAATTGGAATAAGATACTATGATGGTGTGGGAGATATACTTAAAAATTCTTAGAAGGAGAAAAGCTATGAAAAAATTTTTGATTTCAGGATTGACTGCTATTGTACTTATGACATCCGTTTCTTTCGCGAGCAACAAAATCGCTATTCGGATAAACAACCAAAAAATCGATGCACAAGCTTTTGTTGATAAAAACAATCGCACACTTGTTCCGCTTCGATTTATTGCGGACAATCTCAGCGCAACGACGGATTGGAATCAGCAAAACAAAACGGCAACGGTCACACAGGGCGACAAAGTGATTACCCTTTGTATTCCATGTAAAAAACTTACAATCAACGGAGAAGAAACATCAACCGACAGCTACGGTCTGATTCAAAACAATCGAATTTATGTACCGCTTCGACTGATTGCACAAGCTTTCGGTGCAAATGTAGGCTATAAAAAAAGAGTGGTGGACATCAATACAGACGGCTCGACGCCAAGTCCGATGCCGAATCCGAATCCACCGAAAGAGGAGAAACCGGCAGCTACGGGTACCGGAAAAATGAAACAACTGGATATGTCTATTCTTCCGGAGGAAGCTCGCATCTGGAGAGAGGGAGATCCGTTGTATGACGGAGTCGGTTTGAATTGGAATGTAAGACTGGTGGAAGATATCGGAGACAGCGAAGGTTTCGGTCTCACCTATAATGATAATAACGCTATAGCTGCGTATGTTGTAACAACGGATGGGGAATGGATTATATCTTATGTACGATTGGACACTTCTGCAATGTTTATTGGGAATTATAGTGGGATAGAGATTGACAAAGTGCTGTTCTCGGGAGTTGAGGAATATAAAAAAGATAATAAAACAGACCGTAGAACAGTTCATTATCTTGTGGACATCCCTAATGTTAAGGTAGTAAAAAAATAATGTTGCTGAATTGTTTACAGCACCAAGATTTTTGAACTTTACCGTTTCCTTCGGAAAAAAGGGAAATGAGAATTCCGCATTATTATTGAAATTCCGTTCTGGTTCAATCTTTATGTTTTGAAAATAAAGTTTGCGATTTGATTTCCGGTTTTGAAATTTGCGGTTCGGATTTACGGAGGGCAGCATGGGATTATTTGGATACATTTTTTTGGTTCTTTTTCTAATTCTTTTGGACAAGTATTACAACAACAAAATGCCAAACCGATTTAGAAAGATATTTACATTTATTCTTTTGGCAATGTTTTTGGTCAGTATAATTGCATTAACTTCATACAGTATATGGATTACAGAAGTGTCTGTTGTAAAAAGAGTTATTTCCGGCATTCTTGCAATTTGTCTAACATTATATTTTGTATATACGATAAAAGTGTCTTTCGGTAAGAGGTAATTTCAAATTCATATTTTGAAATCGTGATTTCGGGAATTGTATTCTTCAGCCATTTATATGCATTGCTCAAGAGGATTTAGAAAGAACTGATCGATAGGGGTAAGAATATATTGAGCGGTAAAAGAGATAAACCTGTATGATTATCAATTTTATATTCCTAACAGGCAGTTAGGAGAAGTTGTTTTTTCGGGAGATGGAGTGTTGAAAAGAAATTTATTCAAAGTCATACTGTCAATCATTATATTATCTTTTTGCATCACATCCAATGCGTTTGCCGAACAGGAGATTTCGTTAAAAATCAACGGCGAGAATTCAAAAATCAAACCCATTGTTGTAAACGGCTCGGCAATGTTGCCGCTGAGAGATACCCTAAATGTTGTCGGATGCGACTCGATTCGTTGGAATCAAAAAACATCTACGGTCACGATAGTAAACGGCAATATGACAATAAAATTAACGCCGGGCAAAAAGAAGGCGGATGTTAAGCTTTCTTTTGACGAAAACGAAAATGAGTGGTTTCTGAAACAGCCTGCGTTTATACGCAACGGAAAAATGTATATTCCTTTGCAATTTATTGAAGATGTATTTTTTGGCGAATTCAAATATGAAAATAAGACGGTATTTTTCAATACGCCATTCAAATATGTCGATCATAATTGGTACGAAGCGGATTCTTTTAAGTGGAAAAAAGTCTCCGTCAACAACAAGACGACAAAAAAATATAATAGTACAATTTATACCATGTTCACGACGGGGAGAGAATCCTTGTGGATGAATCCGAGCGCTTTATTTGCCTTGAATAATTCGGGAGATTACAAATTGGTAAGTTGGATGCCGGAGTTGGTTAGTTCATATCATATTTCCAAGAACAATTTGTATTATCAATACAACACATCTGTTCTTGGAGGATATGATGTCATAGAAAAAATAAATCTGTCGGATGCTGATGAAACGGCAGGGCTCGGTAGGGATGATTTTTCGTATGGCAGTAAAATAGTGATTGGCGATAAGATCGATTTAGGCAATAATCGAATGGTCTATGATTTTCAAAGAGAAGCAGGAAGCTGGGAAGTTCAGTCGGACGGTGTGTATGCGGTCGGTTTTGCAGGAAAGGCGATAGTGGAAGGGACGATTCGGGATTTATCGCTACTGAAAGAAAGCTATGGATATTATTTGTTGGATGAAAAAGGAAATCACAAGTTGGTCAAAAAATTGAAAATCTAAAATATCATCGCTTCGAGATGGATATAAAGTTTAATCCTTTTTTAGCGGGAGACGCACATCGAAACGCTTTGACGGGAAAAGTCCGATTCGGATAATCAAATGGCGAGGGAGTTTTTACTTCCTCGTTTTTATGCTTGAAAATCGTCGTTTCAGCGAATGCTTTTTTGTGATATCTTATCACAAGAATTGACTTCTATGGTACAATAAGAAAGGAGACTTTGTGATGTAAGGAGGTCAAATTGGCAGCATATAATAAGGAAGTTTTTGGAGAGAATTTATCCAATGAGCTGACAAATCGAGTTCAAAAACTCAAAAAAACTTACGCGATAGAAAATTTGGAGTTGGAAGAAGCCGCAGGTGCAATTGCCGAGCTTATCGACGAGCAGAGATGGAGCGGCGGAGATTTGCTTATTCGAATCCAATCGCTACTGGAGAATTGTTATCACAGCTTACAGAAAAATACTTATAATAAGGAAGATTTTCCTCAGCAGGAAGTCTTTTTTCAGGATGGAAAAATACAAAGTGATACTTTTTTGGAGTATGTCTATCAATATACTCGTCATTTGGCATTTCCGAATTCGGTGGATTTTGAGTTTTACAAAGCGACCGATTGTTTGGCGGAGCTGTTTTTGATTTTCTTTCAGCTTCTCAACAATGAGGAGCGCCGAATGGACGAGGAACTTTTTTATAATCGCTATCCGATGCGTTTTTTGACTAAAGAGGAAGAATCGCAGCTTACTTTCAGCAATGAATATTTTGCGTTCAAAAATGCGTATGAGCGGGAATATGTTTTTGAAATGCTGAAGTTGAGCCAAGAAGTGAAAAAATATACGACGCTTGACCATATCTCCGGCGTTTGTTACATTGCGCTCCAAATCGCCCGACAGCTGAAAATCAAAAATGTACCGATTGATTTGGGAATGGTCGTGGCGGCATCGATGGGACATGATATCGGGAAGTACGGTGCGAAAAAAGGCGAGGAGCGTCGCGTGCCGTATCTTCATTATTATTATACGGATTTGTGGTTTGAGCAAAGAGGGATGTATTTTGCGGGCAAGGTCGCGGCGAATCATTCGACTTGGGATTTGGAATTGGAAAATTTGCAGATTGAATCCCTGGTTTTGATTTATGCGGATTTTCGGGTCAAAATGCTCGGCGACAAAATGCATATTTATGATTTGTCGAGCTCTTTTCAAGTGATATTGGATAAATTGGACAATGTCGATGAAGCGAAAGAAAAGCGATACAAGCGAGTTTATGCGAAACTGAAAGATTTTGAGCATTATATGATGGATATGGGCGTGCACACGGATATCGAATCGCTCACTCGTCTGCCGTTGGCGATGCCGCCGAAGGATATGGCGCTTCTCTATGGCAAAGATATTTCCGAGAATCTCAAATTTCAGGCGATTGAATACAATATCAACATTTTGAAAAGCTTCAGCACCTTGGAGAATTTTGATAAATTGTTGGTTTCGCTGGGAAGTGAAAAAAGCTGGCGGAGTCTTCGAAAATATATCGACCTGTTTCAGGAATACGACAAATACATCGGAAAAAATCAAAAACTCCTCATTTTGAATATTTTGCAGGAGCTCTTGTTGTTCAAAGAAGAGGATGTTCGCAATCAGGCGGCGGAAATCATCGGCATTATGATTGCAAATTTTGATGAGGAATATCGCAAGGAGCTTCCGGATTATGTCGTTGTGCAAAAGGATGAGCAAAACAGCGGCGAATTGTTTGAGCGATTTCTAAGCTATTTTTTATACAAAGACCACAAGCAAACACAGCGCAATATCGAATGGTTGCGCATCAACGGAAAAAATATGGTGAGTGCGCTGTTCCAAACGACGAGCAAGCCGGAATTTT
The DNA here is from genome assembly GCA_030532905.1 of Peptostreptococcaceae bacterium. Taxonomy (GTDB): domain Bacteria; phylum Bacillota; class Clostridia; order Peptostreptococcales; family Filifactoraceae; genus JAUNKE01. Next base: position 9,936 of record JAUNKE010000034.1, on the reverse strand, counting down.
ATCATCCCGTCATTGCGAGACATCTGGACAGAGCGATTGTGCATGGCGAAGAAAATATCGTGCTGGCATTGACGCAGATACTCAAACATATTCGAGTGAATACGATGACGGATACGACTTCGTTGGAAAATTTTCTGTCTCATTTTTACAATCATAAGAATGTCGAGATTCGCTTGGCGGTCAACAAATTGATTTATATCATTTCGAAATACACGAGCAAGCTGAATTTGAATTTTGCAAAAGAGATTATTGCCAAGACGGAAAAGTCGAATCAAAAAGTCGTGAATCATCAGCGTGGCAAGATGCTCTGTGAATTAGGCAAAAGATGGAATCTCGATGTGAGTGAAAATATTGCATTCCTTGAAAGCGAAGAATTCAGTCCGAGCGATATTACCAATATCTATCTCAAGAATCTCAAGAGCGCGACGGGCTGGATTGAGAAGAAAGCGAATATCGACATCATGGTCGGTCGCGTGCTCAGAGGAGAGGCGGAAAATAATTTGCAAACGGCGCTTCACTTTTGTAATCTCCTCAAAGTCAGCGCAACCGAGAGCGTGCGAAATCACTCCGGAAAGGCGGTGCTCAAAATCATCGACTATTTGCCGGAGCAGGAGAAAAACGAGGTTTCCGTCGAGCTGATTCGAGCGCTTGAGATGCAGGATATTCAATTTACGAAATATATCCCGAAATACATCGGGCCGTTGCTGATTCATTTGCCGCCGAATGAATTGGATGAGATATTGGACGATTTTTATGTCAAAGTCAAAACGGCGACTCCGCAGCTTACTTGGCTCATCCTGTTGAGCGTCGGCTATTCGATTGAGGAATATCTGCATAGCGGCTATACAAAAGATAGAGCTAACTTTGACAAAAGATTGGAATATATGCTCGGCATTTTGATGATTGGGCTATACAGTTTTGAGAGCTCGGTGAGCAACGAGAGTCTCAAAATTTTGGCGGATCTTTTCGGCTCGGATAAGCTGGACATCAAACAAAAGTACAAAATCTTTTCGATTGTGGATAAAAGATTGCTGCATATCGTTGCGGAAAAATATGCGGTCGAAAACAACTATATCAAAAATTCGGCATCGCTGAATAAAATTTATCGTTTCATTTCGGATTATGAATTCTTTGAAGGCGAAATCCGAAGTGCGCAGACGGACAAAATCGCATTCTTCCCGGGCAGCTTCGACCCTTTTTCGTTGGGACACAAAGCGATTGCGGAAGAGATAAGAAATCAGGGCTATGATGTATTCTTGGCGATTGACGAATTCTCCTGGTCGAAGCAGACGCAGCCGAATGAGATTCGAAAGAATATCATCAAATGCTCGATAGCGGATGAGCAGAACATCTATGTTTTTCCAAACCGCCATCCGATCAATATCGCCAATGATGCGGACATTCGAAAGTTGGTAAGTCTTTTCCCGGGCAAAGAAATCTCCATCGTGGTCGGCTCGGATGTGGTGAAAAACGCAAGCAGCTATCACGAGGGCAAAAATGGAGAGATACTTCGGCTGAACCATATCATCTTCCATCGAAAGTCGGATGACAAAGAAACGGAATTGTTGGATTTGCCGACGGATAAAATCAATAATATTTCGGGCAGGGTCGAAATACTCAGCCTGAAACCTCAATATGAATTTATCAGCTCGACCCTAATTCGAGATGCGGTCGATGAGGACAGGGACATCTCCGAGCTGATTGATTATCAGGCGCAGAATTATATTTATAAATACAGTTTGTATAAAAAAGCGCCGCAATACAAATTTTCAGCGCCACGCTCCAATATTCAAACACAAATTATCGAGAATGTGACGCGGGAGCAGCTGGACGACATTTTGCACAAAATCGATTCGAACAATCGATTCGTTGTGGAAGGTTTGGCGGACAAATTAAATTATGAAGATGCGGAAAGTCCGCTGAAAATGATATCTTTACTCGACGAGGAGAGCGGGGAGATTATCGCTTTTGCGACGGGATTTTGGCTGCGAAGTCAGAAATTTTATCGCGAATTTACGAATACGAAAATCAGCGAATATCTGCGTAATGAAACGACGGGCAGAGTATTCGTCATCAATTCGCATTGGGTGAAGGAGCAATACTCGCTCATCCATCTGTCGCAGATTATTATGACGGAAACGCTCGCCTATGCGATTGGCGAAGGCTATTCCTTCTGCATCTATCACAACAAGATGTTCCATTCGTCCGACAAAGTGACGCGACTGCTCAAAAGTCAGGGCTTTATCGAGCTCGAGCAGGATACGGGCAAACCGAGCGTGTTCATCGTCAATATGGCGAATCCGATTGTGCTGAATTTGGATTTGCGCAGCATTGTCAAAGACCCGTTTCGAAACAATCCGAGTATTCGTCGGGTCATCTATGAGATGCGCGAAAAATTACAGCTTGCGTTGACCGGACTCTTTCCGGGCGAGTTGGTCATTTCGTTTGACCGAAAGACCACTTATGCCAAACTGGTCAAAAAAGTTTGCGAGCTCAACGAGGTTTCGGAGATTCCGAGCAATCCTCGCGTGCTCGGACAAAAGATTTGCGTTTCGTACGGAACGATTCTGACGGGAAGCATCGTGCCTAATACCGTAACCAAGTCTTTGCACACGGAAAAAGTATATGCGCCCAACCTCAAGACTTTTACGATTGAGCAATATCCGAATTATATGGACATCGGAGTGCAAATCGAGACCATCAATTCGTTCAACCGTCCCGTTATTCTGATTGACGACATTTTGCACAAGGGATATCGACTGCAAAAAATGTGGCCGATGTTTGCGCAAAAAGATGTTTTTGTAAGCAATTTGGTGGTTGCGATTCTGTCGGGAAGAGGACAGGAAGTGGTGGAGCAATACGGCGGCAAAGTCGATTATATCTACTATTTGCCGAGCATTCGAAACTGGTTTAACGAAAATGCGATGTATCCTTTTATCGGAGGCGACTATGTCAAACGCGAAGGACAAAAAGAGAGCTTTTTGCTTCCGTCGCTGAACTATATTTTGCCTTATGCTTATCCCGCCTTTATCAAGGGAGCGAGCCGAGAGGATATTTATAAACTGTCGGAAACCTGTATCGAAAATGCAATTATGTTTTTTGAAGAAATCGAAAAAGAATATCAACAGATTTATGAAAAGAGCTTTAGTTTATATCAGCTGAGAGAAATTTTTGAGAAAACGAGAACGCCGGATTACGGAAAAAGCGTCGAGCTCGACCTCAACGCCAAGCCGTCCGAATATCTCAAAAATGATTTGGAGAAACTCAAACGATTAAAAAATATGTTTATCAACTAGGGCTTAGGAGGTTATGATGTATTATTACGAAGTGAGCGGGAAACCTGCTTTTGCGATTGAAAAATTTGAGGAATGCCGAGAGATTACGGAGCATCAATGTCGAAGTATGTTGGACATCAACGAAGACGAAATTTTATTGTATCTCGGAAAGTCGGGGATGCAAAAAAGAACCAGCTATGCGATTACCGATGCATCGATGCTTTATGAAGACGGAGATGATTTGGAAATCATTCGTACCAACAATGGACAAAAAATCGACATTTCCAAAATTCCGACATGGATTGTTGAAAAAATTCAGCAGCGAAAGGTTCGATATATCAACATCGCTCACAAAGCGTTTCAAAATATCCTGAACGCACCGAAAAAAGGGAAGTGGCGCATCAACATCGTCGGATTGGGCGACATCGGCTCCAATCTTTTGGTGGGGCTCAAATTGCTCGGCGGCGATTATATTTCCGAAATCGGCGTGTATTCCGTCAAACAAAATGTGATGAAAAGATATGAGATGGAACTCAACCAAGTGTATTCCATCGATGAAGATTCGCCGATGCATTCCGGAAAACCCGTCGTCAAAACGGTGGAGAAGGAAAATATTATGGACTGCGATATGTTCATTTTCTGCGCATCGTCCAAAGTGCCGCCGGTGGGTGCGGAAACCGGTGATGTGCGAGCGATTCAATACGATGCCAATCGGGAGATTTTGACAAAATATGTCAAAAAAACCAGAGATGTGAAATTCAAAGGGATTTTCGCCATCGTTTCCGACCCCGTGGAAATGCTTTGTAAAGCCGCTTACGAAATCAGTAATGTGGATGCGGACGGAAATTGGGATTACAACGGCATGTTGCCGGAGCAGATACAGGGATTCGGATTGGGCGTGATGTACTCCAGAGCGCTCTACTATGCGAACCTTGACCCGACCATCAAAGATTTCAAACGAAACGGTCGTGCTTACGGAATGCATGGCAGCGGGCTGGTAATCTGCGACGATATTCATGAATACAATGAAGAAAAATCGGTGGAGCTGACCAACAAGACCGTCGATGCGAATTTGATGGTGCGGGAGCTCGGTTTCAAGCCGTATATCGCGCCGGCGCTTTCGTCGGGAGCTATTTCCATTATTTCGCGCATTTCCGGAAAATATAATTACAGCAGCGTCTATATTGACGGCGCATATTTGGGCATCAAAAATCGAGTGGGCAATTCCGGAATTGAGATTGAGCGAATTCCGATGGTGGACGCACTCTTTAACAAAATTAAGGATACGCATACCAAACTCAAAAATATAAAGTAGGTGTCTATGATTGTAGTAGAGATTGGAGAATTATCGGAGCAATGTGCCAAACTTCTCGACAAGCTCGATACAAAATATGAATTTCTTCATTTATATATGCACGATATGGAAAAGCATGTTCAAAGCTTTTCGAACAACCGATTGCTTTTTGCATTGCATCTCAAGGAATTCGGCGTCAACATACAAATTGAGTCACTGATTGAAAAATTGGCAATTCTTCATCGGGAAAATCCTAATCTTTTTGAAGGCTCCATCGGCGGCGTGTTCATTTCGTCGGAGGAAGAAGACTATACCAAACAGATCGCATCGACTTTGGTCTATCGCTTGAACAAGATGGGACTGCGTTTCGTGGGCAGACCGATTGTCGAAGCGCCGGCGAATCTGCAAAACTTTTTGGGACAGAGCGAGCGAAGCAAAAAAACTTTGGAAGAGTCGTTGGAATGGGAGCTCAGCGGGATGCTTGCAAGAATGAATGCGCTGTTTGCGTCACGAAAAAAAGTTTTGCGAGGCGATTTGAAAAAGAAAATCGTTGCGCTTCATTCCAGCAATGAATATTCCAACACGCTCGCCCTTTGGAAAATTGTAAAAAAAGAATTGGATTCGCATTATATAATAGAAGAAATTGCGATCAAGAACGGAGATATTTCCGATTGCAGAGCTTGTGGATACAAAGCGTGCAAGACTTTCGGCATGAGTGACAGTTGTTATTACGAAGGCAAGATGGTGGACGAGATTTATCCGGCGATTTCCGAGACGGATATTCTGTTGCTGATTTGTCCGAATTATAATGATGCGCTCTCCGCCAATATGACGGCGATGATCAATCGGATGACGGCACTTTTCCGGAAGCAAAAATTTTATGATAAAATGCTCTATGCCATCATCGTGTCCGGCAGTTCGGGCAACGAGGTGTTGGCGAGCCAGCTGATTCGCGCTTTGTCGATGAACAAAACTTTTCAACTGCCGCCGGAATTTTCACTTTCGGCAATTGCCAACGCGAGAGGTGCGATTTATCAAGTGCCGGGAATAGAACAAAAAGCAAAATTATTTGCTGAAAAAATTATTGCACATAATTTGTAAAAGGTATTGAAATAAAAGGTAAAAAGAGTTATTATATATCCGTTAGCACTCTAAACGGTAGAGTGCCAAAGGAAAATTTAGGAGGTAAAAATGAAAATTAGACCATTAGCGGACCGAGTTGTCATCAAAATGCTGGAGGCTGAAGAAAAAACCAAGAGCGGAATCATTCTTACGGGAAGTGCGAAAGAGCAGCCACAGATGGCGGAAGTGATTGAAGTTGGGCCAGGTGGAGTAGTAGATGGAAAAGATGTGAAGATGGAAGTTTCCAAAGGAAACAAGGTACTCTTTTCAAAATATGCGGGAACCGAAGTAAAAGTTGACGGACAAGAATATATTATATTGAGACAGAGCGATATTTTAGCTGTTGTTGAGTAGGAGGAATCATGGCAAAAGAAATTAAATTTGGCGAAGAGGCAAGAAAAGCGATTGAATCCGGAGTGAATCAACTTGCGGATACGGTAAAAGTAACCCTTGGACCGAAGGGACGAAATGTAATTTTGGACAAAAAATTCGGCACACCGCTTATTACAAACGACGGTGTGACCATTGCGCGTGAAATTGAATTGGAAGACGCTTTTGAAAATATGGGCGCGCAAATCGTAAAAGAAGTGGCGACCAAGACCAACGATGTTGCGGGAGACGGAACGACTACTGCAACCGTTTTGGCACAGGCAATTATAAAAGAAGGACTCAAGAATGTCGCGGCGGGTGCAAATCCGATTTTATTGAGACGAGGAATCAACAAAGCGGTTGAATCCGCAGTTGCGGAATTGGCAAAAATGTCCAAGACCATCGAGAGCAAAGAAGAAATTTCTCAGGTTGCGGCGATTTCCGCAGGCGAAGAAGAAGTTGGAGAAATGATTTCCAAAGCGATGGAAAAAGTCGGCAAGGACGGCGTTATCACCATTGAAGAATCCAAATCCATGGGAACGACATTGGAAGTTGTGGAAGGAATGCAATTCGACAGAGGATATCTGTCTCCATATATGTCCAATGATATGGAAAAAATGGAAGCGACACTCAATGACCCGCTCATTTTAATAACCGACAAGAAAATCAACAATATCCAGGAGATTCTTCCGGTGCTTGAGCAAATCGTTCAAAGCGGAAAAAAATTGCTCATCATTGCGGAAGATATTGAAGGTGAAGCATTGGCGACATTAGTTGTCAACAAATTGAGAGGAACATTCGATGTGGTGGCTGTCAAAGCACCGGGATTCGGCGACAGAAGAAAAGCGATGCTTGAAGATATTGCGATTCTTACCGGCGGACAGCTTATCTCCGAAGACTTCGGCTTGGAGCTTAAAGATGTGGAAATCGGCAGTCTCGGAAAAGCAAGCTCTGTAAAAGTTACAAAAGACAATACCGTAATCGTCAATGGTGCGGGCAAAAAAGCAGCTATCAAAGACCGCGTAAATCTTATCAAAAGACAGCTTGAAGAAACCACTTCCGAATTTGACAGAGAAAAATTGCAAGAGCGTATGGCAAAACTTTCCGGCGGAGTTGCAGTTATCGAAGTGGGAGCGGCAACTGAAACCGAATTGAAAGAAAGAAAACTTCGTATGGAAGATGCGCTCAATGCAACAAGAGCTGCAGTGGAAGAAGGAATCGTTGCGGGCGGTGGAACCGCACTGGTCAATATAATTAAGAAATTGGAAACCTTGGCGAAAAAACTTTCCGGCGAAGAAAAAACAGGAGTACAAATCGTTGCCAAAGCATTGTCCGAGCCGCTTAAGCAAATTGCAATCAATGCGGGCTTGGAAGGTGCAGTCATCGTGGAAAATGTGAAGAATGCGAAAGTCGGCATCGGATTTGACGCACTCAAAGAAGAATATGTAAATATGCTTGAAGCGGGAATTATCGACCCGACCAAAGTAACTCGCTCCGCACTTCAAAACGCGGCGTCCGTTGCGGGAACATTCCTGACAACCGAAGCGGCGGTAGTGGATATCAAGAGCGACGAACCGCAAATGCCGATGGGCGGCGGAATGGGAATGATGTAATTCCTTATCATACAAACAGAATCCCTTGACATCGTCAGGGGATTTTTTTCGACAAAAACGCATAAAGTTCTTTATAATTCGGTAGATGTTGAATTATTTTTTATGAAAAAGGAGTTGGTGCAGAACAAAAAATCTCATTCTGCAACAATTCCTTTTTGTATGCTGAAATCTTTTAAGCCGTTATCAAAAAGTGAGTTTTGTTATTGTAAACACAATGATTTTATGGTACAATTTACTGTGTCGATGTGTTCTTAGAAAACGAGTGAAGAATGATTTTATGAAGAGAAAAGGATTTACGCTGTTAGAGATTTCGATTTCAATCGTATTGATTTTGCTAATCATTCATTCTGCATTTTCATTGATGTCCACGACTTTTTTGATGAAGCAAAATATCATTGCCGAGAAAGAGTTGATTGAAGTCGGAGAGTTTTTGCAAAATAAAATAACAACCGAATTTTCGAGAGCCGAGTCGATTGATGAAGTGCTCGGAAAGGACGGCAATGTGTATTCGGCGGTTGATAAAAGTCCAATCGATGCGCGCGCCGTCAAATTGAAACGCAGCAAAAATATTCCGTTGGAGTCGAGCTATTTGGAAGAACTGATTTATCTGAAGGATTTTCAGACGGATGCTCGTTCATCCCTATGGATTTTCAAAAATGCACGCGAGTCGTTGCAGCTCAATATCAAAAATTATTCGGCATACGGCGGCTATGAAATCGGTACTTATGTCGAAAGCATGAAAATCTCGTTGATAGAAAAAAATATTTATCAAATCGAGCTTGGGCTGCGATATTTGGACACGGATATCGTTAAAACAAAACACTTTCTTGTGAAATTACAAGATTGAAATAATAGGAGGTTATCAATGGTTACAGCAGGAGATTTTAGAAAAGGAGTTACTTTTGAGATTGATGGGCAGCCATATCTGATTGTTGATTTTCAACATGTAAAACCGGGTAAGGGCGCGGCATTCGTTCGTACAAAGTACAGAAATCTAAAAACAGGGGTTATTCGTGAGGAGGCATTCAACCCGAATGACAAATTCCCGAAAGCTACAATCGAAACAAAAGAAATGCAATACTTATACAATGACGGAGAATTATACTACTTTATGGACAACGAAACTTATGAGCAGGTTCCGCTGAATTATGAGCAGGTGGAAGATGCGGTCAAATGGGTTAAGGAAAATGAAGTGGTAACGATTCGTTTCTATCAGGGAACCGCTTTTCAGGTGGAGGCGCCGAACTTTGTCGAGCTCGAAGTTATTGAGACGGAGCCGGGCGTAAAAGGCGATACCGCGACCAATGTTACAAAAGCGGCGACGATGGAAACCGGAACCGTTGTGCAAGTACCTTTGTTCATCAATCAGGGAGAGATTATTCGAATTGACACTCGTACCGGCGAATATATGTCGAGAGTGTAGAAGGAGGCTTTATGGAGTACCTATACGAGAGAGTGGCTTACTTGAGAGGACTTTGCGAGGGCATCGGACTTTCGGAAGACACGAAAGAAGGAAAAATTTTATTGGAAATCGTAGATGTTTTGGGCGAGTTTGCGGACTCCATCGTTGAGCTTTCCGAGCGCCAAGACGATACGGAAGAATATTTGGATGCGGTCGATGACGATTTGTCGGATTTGGAAGATGCGTTTTACGAAGAAGATGACGACGATATCAACTTCGTATCGATGAGCTGTCCGACTTGCGGCGAAGAAATCGAAATTGATGATGACTTGTTGTATGACGATGAGTCGGATATCATCTGTCCGGTTTGCGATGAAGTGGTAATACCGGCGGTGAGCGAAGACTTTTCGGATGATGAGTTTGACTTAGATGAATAAGATAAAGGCTGCGCGAGCAGCCTTTTCAAATAATGAGGGATTATGAACAGTTTTGAAAAATTAGAACGGCAGATAGACTATGCTTTCAAAGATAAAGAATTGTTGAAGACCGCGCTGACACATACTTCCTATGCCAATGAGCATCGGATGAATAAAAACAGCAAAAGCAGGACGAAAAACAATGAGCGATTGGAATTTTTGGGCGACTCGGTACTGAATTTGATTATTACGACCCATCTGTTTAAGGCGCTCGGCAGAGTGTCCGAAGGGGAGATGTCCAGAATTCGCTCCACCATCGTCTGCGAAAAATCATTGCGCGATGCGGCGGAAGGTTTTGATTTGAAAAATTATCTTCTGCTCGGAAAAGGCGAGGAGCAAACCGGAGGACGAAATCGGGATTCGATTATCGCCGATGCGATGGAAG
>JAUNKE010000033.1 GCA_030532905.1 Peptostreptococcaceae bacterium | reverse complement strand
AAGCCGGAAAAGATAAGATTTGCTAAACGATTTGGAGCTTGTCAATAGAAAAACTTCATAACAACTTGACACGACCGTGAAACTGTGCTGAGATTGAATTTATCAACCAAATGGTTTATAATATAATAAGTTGAGGTGCGTTTTAGACATGGAGGATAACTACGAAAACATCTGATATGATTAAAGAATTATGTAATAAGAAGAATATAAGTGTTTCAGAACTTGCCAGACGGATAGGTCAGACACCACAGAGCTTTGGCAAGAAACTAAAACGAGATACAGTGTCCTTTGAAGAAATGATGGCGATTGCAGAAGCTTTAAATGTTAAATATGAGCAGGCGTTTGTGCTGGCTGATGAAACGAAAATTTCTATGGGTTCTTATAAAGTTTAAGAAGGAGAAGATAAAATGAAGAACATTCTATTAGGAAATGGGATTAATATACAGTTTGGCGGCCTTGCATATAGCAGTGATTTTATTATGAAGAGAATTAAATATAGTGCACGCTTGGATCGTTATGAAAGGTTATTTTGCAACACAGTGACTGGAAATGAGATTGAAAAAATGCTTAATAGCTTTGTAACGATAGCAAATGATATTATAGCGAAAAAGTATGACAATATAACAGAGGATTTGGACACAATTGATGCCATAAAAGATTTTCAAAGCAGGTATACTAAAAAAATCAATCTTGCTCATGAGATTATGTTAGAAGACTGGTTTTTGGTTGTATATTTGTTCTTTTTAGAAAATGCTGACCTAGAAGATAACAGGAAAGCAACAGTTCAAGGGTTTGAGCAATTGCTTTTAGATGCTATCTTTAACGGTGGTAAGATACAGGAATTGTATACTAAAATGAATAAGCAGGTAAAGAAATACTTTAATGGGTTCGATAATATTTTTACATTAAATTATGATAATAATATTGAAAAGCTGATTCACAGACCAGTATACCATCTGCATGGTGATTTTTCAGTATTGGCTAATAGCGAGAATGTTGAAAATGTATTGGGCTATATAAGAACTATGGCGGGAGAGACTGTCTGGTTTCAGGAAATGAAGCAGTGTTATTGCAATGCATTGCTTAATTATAGTGGGAAGTTAAAATATAAATTCGCAGAAACTGCACATGATTTAATTGTGGATTCAGAACATTATGCTGAAAGATATGAAAATGATGCGTCTTTCCGGAAGGGACTTGAAGAAATGAAAAAGTCAAATTCATTACAAGCTCAAATGATTATGACCAAGATAGAGCATCCTGAGTTAAAAATGGCAACAGAATATTATTTTGATGTTTTCAAAACAATTCAGGGAGAACTACATATTGTTGGGATGTCACCAAACAACGATGCACATATTTTTGAATTGATTTTGAATAACCCTAATATAACCAAAGTTGTATTTTATTATTTTAATAAGAAAGAGCGGGAGTACATAGAAGCTAATTATCCCAAAGATTTATTTGAGTGCCAGAGTGTGCAAGATTTATGGAAAATGTTAAACTGTAGTGTAAGTAAGTATAATTGCAATTATAATATTCCAGATGCTGCCCAAGACATAATTAGAGCCTTGAATTTATTGTCGGATGATAAGATTGGGTTTGATGAAATTAAAAATAGAGTTAATCAAGTGCCCCAATTTGAAATGATACGTCTTTGCAAAGCAGTAAAGGAAGATATGAAACGAAGAAATCCATTGCATGAATCTACAGACAAAAAAGATTTTATTCAACAAAATGCCAGTATATGCTATATTGCTTTAAAGGAAGGAATATTGCCATCTGTTTTGTATTTAATTTGTATTATGAACTTTCAATATATTAAGGATTGATGTAGTATCTAGATAACTTGAATTATGCGGGGAACTTTATATTTATGAAGGAATGTGTAATATCAAAGAGTTTCCATTGAATTTGGGGGGATTATTATATGCCATTAAGTAATTTAAGAACACTAAGAGACGATATGTGTGAAAATGAAAAAGCGGTTGTTGTATTTCGCTTTCATTATAAAGAATTAGAATATTTTGTTGCAGTATGCTTGCTTACGGATGAAGACAGTAAAAAGCAAGAGGCAAACTACGCATTAGTGAGGCTATGCTTTATTCGAGGGGATGATTTGAATCAATATTTAGATTGTTATGCCAACTCAAAGGGGTTCTCAGCAGGTATGACAGAACTAAGACATTTTTTAGGAGTAGCGTACCAACCAGATGGAATAGGTTGGATACAGAGTTTTACTCAATTTTTGGGGAAAAACATACCGACACATATTCCAAATATGAATAACCATGAGCAGCATATTGCTTTGCATACCATTTGTAGACATGAAGGTCGAGATCCAAATAGAATATATCGTAGCTACATTTTTAGAAATGGGAAACAGAACGGGCAGCAGAAACATAGAACGGAATATAATGGTCAACTTGCTTCAGCTAGATTTTTTTCTCTTTACCCTAGATTTAAGCAAGATAGAACTATAAGTTTTGCATTTACTGATGATCCTGTATTAGAAAAGAGTGAGGATGAGATTTTGCGAAATTTCGAGAGAAATGAACGAAATAAGTGTGATTGATATGTCTTCTCTTACGACCGAGGGCATAAAAATGTCGATGAATTAAGTTGGACTATTGACAGGAAAGAATTTACTTATACAGAAAACAGAGCAAATCAAGCCTTTCATAGGGTCGATACCCCAGGTTTTAAGGAGAAAAGTGCGTTCCACCATTCCCTTGTACAGTAGGAGTTGAGCATGTTTTGTGTTGAACAACCGAGCCATGTCGAATGTGTTTGCTGGTTGAGCAAATCGGATGTTGATTAGGGATAACGATTTGGAAAATGAATTGGGTTTGGTAGTCTTTTACTTTGAATAATTTTGTGCCATTGATATTTGCGGAAGACAGGAGAATGAAATCCTATCTTCCTTTTTGTTTCGTCCAAGAAATTGACTTTTTGTCCAAAAAGAAGTAAAATTGGACGCAAAAGAATCCGTAAGATGAAAAAATTCAGCTATAATTGTCGAATATAAGAGTACAGGAGAAAAGGAATTTCTATGAATACGATGCAAAATCTTATAATGTTAAAAGGGGAAGACAAAACGAAGGCGGTTACTTACTGTGCTTATAATCACAAAACCAAAGAATATGATGTGTGTTTTGGCGGGCCACCCGTATATCATTATTCCCCATCCAATGTAATCTATCTCAAGAATCCGGATATTATTCAACCACAAAACTTTCGGATTTTGTTTCGAGAAAAAGAACTATATAATATAGAAGCGATTCGCATTTTTCGAGACAGCAGCGAATCCTATTGGAAGGTTTTTTTCAAAGGGGGTGGGGAACGCGCCTTCAAACAAAGCGAACTGGAAATCAGTGAAACTTGCTTGAGTAATCCTCACGCAAAGAATGTGCTTACATACTTAAAAGAAATCGCCGCACTCAGCGATATCCAAGACCCGAACAGTGGTGAAATTTTATTGCGCAAAAGATATGAGGAAATTATCTTTGTCGGAAAGGAACTTGCTTTAGCAAAATATCTGGAAGGAGCAGGGCTTGATTCAAACAGAAAAAATGAATTTGTGCCGATTTTTCCTTTCGGCTGCAATGCCAGTCAGTATCAAGCAGTCAAAAATGCGATGGAAAATCAGATGAGCATTATTCAGGGGCCGCCGGGAACGGGAAAGACTCAGACGATTTTAAATATCCTTGCCAATATTTTGTTGCTTGGGAAAAATGTGCAGGTCGTATCCAACAACAATTCAGCGATTGAGAATATCTATGAAAAATTAGCTTCGCCCGAGTATCAATTGGAATTTATCGTAGCCTCTCTTGGAAAATCGGAAAATAAAAAGTCATTTATCCAAAATCAAACGGGGCAATATCCCGATTTTACAAATTGGAAAATGAAGAACGATGCTGAAATTTCTTTGACATCAATTCGACATAAATCGTTATTGCTTCAAAAAATTTTTGAAAAAGAAGAAAGAGCTGCCCGACTCAAGCAGGAGATAGCTATTGTCGAAACGGAGTGGAAATATTTCAAAAAACATTTTGAGAATCTTAATTTGGATGAGGATTGCGATTTTATTAAGCCAAAAATTTCTTCTAAAAAAATATTGCAATTAGAAAGTCGATATAGGGACTATTTGGAGAAAAACAAACCGATGGGGCTGTTTTTCAAAATCAAAAATATGATTCAATTCGGGATTACGAACTGGAGCTTTTATAAGCAGGAATCGTCAGAGCTACTGACTTTACTTCAAAATCATTTTTACAAGACCAAAATTCGAGAATTGAATAATGAACTAAAAGAAATTCAGGATTTCCTCGCGACAAACAAGGGAAATCTGCTTCGTGAGATGCAGGAAGAGTCAATGAGAGTGCTCAAAGATGCTTTGGCAAAAAGATATAATGGCAAATCTGAACGAATGGTATTTTCAGAAGAACATCTTTGGAAGGATTCGAAAAGTGTATTGAACGAGTATCCTGTCGTGTTGAGCACGACTTTTTCATCAAAAAGTAGTTTGGGCAAAAATGTGGTATTCGATTATCTGATAATGGATGAGGCGTCGCAGGTGGATGTTGCTACGGGGGCGCTGTCATTGTCCGGTGCGAAAAACTGTGTCATCGTAGGCGATAAGAAGCAGCTACCCAATGTTGTCACCACGCCGATGAGAGAGGCGTCGGACAAAATATACGATAATTTTAAAATTGGAGAGGGCTATCGTTTCAGCAAAAGTTTTTTGCAGTCAATGTCGGAAGTGATTCCCGATATTCCGCAGACTTTGCTCAGGGAGCATTATCGATGTCATCCGAAAATCATCAATTTTTGCAATCAGAAATTTTATGACGGAGAACTTGTCATCATGACCGAGGATAAAGACGAGAAGGATGTTTTGATGGCGGTGAAATCCGTCAAAGGCAATCATGCGAGAGGGCATTACAGTCAGCGTCAAATCGACATCATCATGCATGAAATCATTCCGAGCTACATCGCGGACAAAGAGAAACTGGGAATTATCGCGCCGTACAGGGAGCAGGTAAAAGCGCTCAAAAGCACATTTGACAATCCGGATATATCAACGGTGCACAAGTTTCAAGGTCGAGAAAAAGACAGTATTATCATTTCGACGGTTGACGATGTTATCAGCGACTTTGTGGATGACCCTTATCTGCTCAATGTGGCGGTGTCGCGGGCGAAAAAGCAATTGATTGTCGTGATTTCGGGGAATGAACAGGAAAAAGAAAGCAATTTGGGCGATTTGGTCGGCTACATCGAATACAATAACTTTGTTTTGCTCGACAGCAAAGTGACTTCGGTTTTTGACTATCTTTATAAACAATACAAAGAGGCGCGAAAAAAATATTTTCAATTGCACAAAAGAAGATTGGTTCACGACTCGGAGAATTTTCTGTATGATTTGATTGAGGAAATTCTAAAAATGGAGCGATTTCAATCGCTGGGAGTCGCCAATCATTATTTGATGAGATTGCTGATTGATACTTCGCTGCTCGAAGGGAGAGAGAGGGAATACACAACCGATCCGCGAACACATGTTGATTTTTTGATTCATAATAAAGTGACAAAGAAACCGGTGTTGGTGATTGAGGTGGACGGATATGCTTTTCATAAAACCGGAACGCAGCAATCGCCGAGAGATATGTTGAAGGACAAAATTCTGGAACAAAATGGGATTCCGCTGCTGCGATTGTCAACGGTTGGCAGTCGGGAAAAAGAGAAAATCATTCAGAAACTGAATGAATTGCTCGGCTGCGAAAACTCGGGGTAGAATCAAGAGAAAAATGATTTGTAAAGGCAAATCAGAAATTCAAGTTTGGAATCGGAATTTGAAAAATGAACTCTAAACTCAACTTGCTATCTTAAAATTTCAATAAAAAATCCGAAAATAAAAATAGGGGATAAAAATCGAAATAAGGATTATAAATTTACTAAGAAAGGGAAAAAATGAAACAGGATGCAGAAAGGGTATTAAAAGAATTTTTGTTGGATATTGATTGTCTGAACCGACTCTCACAATGGACTGACAAAGTGAACTTCTTTGAGATTTTAAAGATTTCAAGAGCAGAAATTCGTCACAGCAATATGTTAGCTTGGCTGCTCGACCCAAATGAAAATCATGGATTGGGAGATAAGATATTAAAAAGTGTAATTTTGTATGCCGCGGATGCGCTTGATAAAAATTATGGCGTAGATACTTTGATGATGGATTACTATGATTTTTCCGTGATGAGAGAATGGCATAATATTGATTTGCTTGCGATTTCTCATAAAAATAAATTTGTACTTTGCATTGAAAACAAAATTGATACAGGAGAACATAGCAATCAATTGCGGTGCTACGAACAAGATATCCAAAAGATATATTCCGGTTATCAAAAGTGTTATATTTTGCTTTCTAAGGAAGGTGTTAAAGCAAGTGAAGATAATTGGCGCCCAATGAGCTATAAACAGATAGCGGAGATTATTGAAAAAGCGAAAGAACAATCAAATCTATCAGGAGATGCAAATTGGATAATTGAAAATTATGTAGATACAATAAGGAGATATGTCTTGAAAGACGAGAAATTGGCTCAGATATGCAATGATATTTATTTGAAGCATAAACAGGCATTGGATTTAATATTTGAATATAAACAGGATAAGGCATTGGAGCTATCCCGAATTTTTGTGAAATGGGCAAAACAAAAAGCAGAGAAGGAAGAAATCACATTTGATGAAAAGAACTCAAATAAAACCTATACAAGATTTAAGACTAAAGTCATGACGGATATTTTGCCGGATTCTCCAAATGCACAAAGTGCGTGGAAAACGAGTAATTATTATTTTTGGGAAATTTACAACCAACAGGGAGAGAGGTTTCATATTCAACTATCTTTAAGCCTAGAGAATTGTCCGGATGAACTCAGAAAAAAGTTTGATTTTATCGGCGAGTTCGAGTTTGCAGAAAACTACAGAGGCAAAGGAACTAGAGAAGGTTCACGATGGAGAACGCCATTTAAGGCTGAACTGCATTTTGAGACAGGGGAGATGTCTTCTGAAGAAAATAATATAGTTGATTTTGAACAGAGAATTTTTTCTGAATTGGATGCACGGCTTGAAGAAGTAAAAGCTTTTGAGAAAAAATTGAAATTGAAATTTGAGCAAGAGTATAAAAAAGGTTTATAATCGGATGTTGTGGATTTCAATTGGCAGTAGCAAAGGATTTTTTAGACGGAAAAATCAAATCATATTATAACCTGTTTGAAAAAGCGGTTCTCAACAATTTATATTTTGAATAACCGTTCTTTGCTTCAAGCCTTGTAGGGAACGAAGACCTCTTCGTTCCGCCGTTCCATCGGAACGGAAAAATCGTGATTTTTCTTTACGGTTTATTAGGTTGCGGTATCAACCCCAATAATTGAAAGGCAAAGTAATAACTTCAAATTCTAAAGAGATCTTTTGTGCGCCGCTTTTGCAATGAATTTTAACAAAAATCAGGTCATTTTGTTCAAGATGCTTGGTGGTATGACATATTATGAAATGTTATACTTGTGTTAAGAATAGTTGCGAAGGCGGTGTTTGTATGAGAAAATATTATATCGACAATATCAAATGGATGACGGTTGTGCTTGTAGTGATATTTCATGTGTTCTATTATTTCAATTCCAATGATGTAGCGGGTGGAGTCGGTTATTTTTATGCGCATCAGCCTTGGGATATCATTCAATATTTTTTGTATCCGTGGTTTATGGCGTTATTGTTTGTTGTTGCGGGGATGAATGCGCAGAGTGCGCTCGGCAAATATCCGAAAGAATTTGTCAGGCTGCGAACGCGAAAACTGCTTGTTCCTTCAACAATCGGGCTCTTTGTTTTTCAATGGATTCAAGGATATTTGAACATATTGAGTGGGGGAGGATTCAGTGATATCGAAACGCTGCCGATTTTTATAAAATATATTATCATGGTGTTGGGCGGAATCGGTGTTCTTTGGTTTTTGCAACTTCTGTGGCTATACAGCATGCTTTTGTTGCTCGTCATAAAAATCGAAAAAGGAAGATTGCATAAGCTCTGCGGGAAAATGCCGCCATGGATGATTTTGTTGCTGGGAATCGGATTTTGGCTTTCCGCACAGGTTTTGAATGCGCCGATCATTACAGTTTATAAGTTCGGTATTTACGGCTTTTCATTTTTCTTGGGATATTTTGTTTTTTCGCATGAGCGAATTATTGTTTCGTTGAGCGCATGGGCAATACCGCTGATGCTGTCATCGGCGATGCTTGGGATTTCATTTTCCGTCATTTATTTTGACAAAAATTATGCGCAGATGCCGGTTTTCGGCTCGCCGCTTGCGATGGCATTTGCCTACACGAGTATTTTGGCGGTGCTCGGAGCGATGAAAAGATGGGGCGATAAAAAGAACGGATTTACGATGTGGATGTCAAAAAAATCTTGGGGATTATACATCTTTCATTATCTCGGAATTTCGGTGGTGGGTTATTTGCTGTATATTTACAGACCGTTGCCGATTTGGGCAATTTATATCGTCACGGATTTGTCCGCTTTTCTAATCGGCTTTGTGCTATATGAAATCATGAGTCGCATTCCTATCGTTCGATGGGCGGTGCTTGGGTTGAAAAAGGAGGAATTATGTTCAAAGACAACATAGCGGCGCTTCGCAAACGGAAAAATTTTTCTCAAGAGCAACTAGCGGAAAAAATCGGCGTGAGCAGACAGACTCTCTCCAAATATGAAACGGGAGAATCGTTGCCGGATATTGATAAATGCCGATTGATTGCGGAAGTGTTCGGCGTTTCGATGGATGAACTGGTCAATTATGACAGCGAGCAATCTTTCGGCTTAACGGTTCCGCCGAAGGGAAAGCATGTGTTCGGGATGGTCAAGGTTGGTGATAAGGGTCAGATTATCATACCGGCAAAGGCGCGAAAAATTTTTGACATCAAGCCGGGAGATAATTTGATTTTGCTCGGCGATGAAGGAAACGGAATCGCGATAATAAAGGAAGAAGGGCTGCTCGATTTGTTGCAGAGCGCTCAAACAATCAAAGAATAGACGAAGGCTCCCGAAGCGATGAACGGGAGCTTTTCCTTTACCAAATCTCATTTTGATGGAAAATCGGGTCGGCAACTGGACAAAACAAATTTACTATAGTAATCTAAAAGAGAACTCGGACTCCGAGATTTTCGGAGACGATTGGCGTTGAAAACACTGACGCATGTTCGACAAAAAATCAAAATGTCGGGTTTGGGTCGGGAATTGGAAAATAAATGGAATAATGGAGGTTTATATGTTGTTTTTACAGTATCCGAAGTGTTCGACTTGCAAGAAGGCGAAAAATTGGTTGGATGAGCACAAAATAAAATATACCGATAGACATATCGTGGAGGAAAATCCGTCTTACGATGAGCTCAAAAAATGGTTCGAGCAGAGCGGTTTGCCGTTGAAAAAATTTTTTAATACGAGCGGCTTGTTGTATAAAGAATTGCAATTGAAGGACAAGTTGCCGACCATGAGTGAGGAGGAGCAACTGCATTTGCTGGCGAGCAACGGAATGCTTGTCAAACGCCCGCTCGTTATTGACGGCAAAAAAGTGTTGGTCGGATTTAAGGAAGAAGAGTGGTTGGAGCTGAAGAAATAAGGTTCGGCAGAGAGAAGGAGTCTTTGGATTATGATAAAATTTTTGGATAGAAAAAATACTTTTTCGAAAAAATGGGATATCCCAAGTGCAGCGGACGACACCTTGGGTCTTTGGATAGCGGATATGGATTTTCAATGTCCGAGCTGCGTGCTCGATGCGCTTGCCGAGTTCAACAATTTCGGCATCTACGGATATTATGACATCAAAGAAAGTTACTACGACGCATTTATCAATTGGCAGAAAAACAATCACGATGCGCAGGTCAAACGCGAATGGATTCATTTTTCTCCGGGCGTCGTGCCGGCGCTTTATTGGATTGTCGATGCGTTTACGAAAGAAAATGAATCGGTGATGCTGAGCTCGCCGGTGTATTTTCCGTTTTTTACGGCAATCAAGGACAACAAGAGAAATCTCGTGGTGCACAAATTGAGCCAAAGTTCGTCGGGCTATCAATTTGATTTGGCGGATTTTGAAAAACAGATTGTGAGCAACAATGTCAAATTATATATTTTCTGCAATCCGCACAATCCGATCGGCAAAGTGTGGGAAGAGGAATTGATTTTGAAAATGATGGATATCTGCAAGAAGCATCAGGTCAGAATCATTTCCGATGAAATTCATCAGGACTTCACCTACGGCGATCATGTGCACAAGAGCATGATTCGATATTGGGAGCGCTATGACGAAATTTTTGTTCTCACATCGGGCGGAAAATCTTTCAACATCGCGACTTTTAAAAATGCCTTCGTGGTGATTCCGAAAAAAGAAAATTTTGCACGCTATGATGAAAAGGTCAAGCTCGTTCATTTTGAGATGGGTAATATTATGGGCTATCTCGGCACGGAAGCGGCTTATCGGGAGGGAAAGCCGTGGCTCGACGAGGTCAAATCGCTCATCTATGACAATTATCTCTATATCAAGAATGCATTGCAGGGCTATCCGGAGCTTGTGATTCCAAATCTTGAAGGAACTTACCTGCTTTGGATTAAGCTGGAGAAGGCGGTTGCGCCGGCGGAAGTATCCGCGTTTTTGAAAAACGAGTGCCGAATCGCAATCAATGATGGAGAATGGTTCGGCGGAACGGATTATCAAGGCTATTTCCGCGTGAATTTGGCAACTTCAAGAGAAGTTATTGAGGAATTTGTCAAACGAATGAGCGAGGCTTTGGACAAGAGAAGAAATTAGTTGTGATGCCGAGGGCGAATGAAAATTCGGCTCTCGGCATTTTTGACTCGGAGATTCTTATTGAGCCTGACGAAATTCTGTGAGATAATTTGAATGGAAATGAAGAAGAATGTCACAAAGGAGAAAAACTTGCTGGAACTAATCAACTTGCCGCTCGATGATGAACTGATTGAGCAATACGGCGGCATCGACGGAATCAATCAGCTCTTGGAGCAAACCGGCTGTCATTCGGTGGAATGGATATGGGGCGGACGAACGGTACGCAGCGAATTACCGAAGCCGATGACGCAGGGCTATCATCTGACCTTCTTTTCCGATTGGCTGGATTTTTATAAAGGTGACCAAGCAAGGCTCAAAGCGAAGTTCGGTGATGAAAAAACGATAGAGACGATTTACGGGAGCTTGAACAAAAATATTCTGCTCCAAAAATACAAAGAGGATTTGGCGAGGGCGATTGAGCTCGGCAGCCAATATGTCGTCTTTCATATTTCGGATGTGTCGATTGAAGAAGGATATTCTTATGAGCGGGAGCATTCGGATGAAGAGGTGTTGGACGCGTCCATCGAGCTTATCAATCAGCTTTTGGAAAACTTGCCGCCGGAGATTGATTTTTTGGTCGAGAATCTGTGGTGGGCGGGCTTTCGGTTTACCGAGCCGCAAAAGACCAAATATCTTTTGGACGGAATCTCTTACAAGAAAAAAGGGATTATGCTCGATACGGGGCATTTGATGAATACGAATCTCCATCTTGGAAACGAAGAGGAGGGAATCGACTACATTTTGAGAATGCTCGAGAATCACGGCGAGTATGCCGATTATGTCAAAGGGTTGCATTTGAATAAATCGCTCAGCGGAGAATATGTAAAACAAACCATCGGCAAGCTGCCCGTTCCGAGCGGGAATTATTTTGAGCGTTTTGCAAAATCCTATTCGCATATTTTGCAAATCGATCGACATGAGCCGTTTACCGAAAAAAAAATCATTCGATTGCTGGAAAAAGTTCAGCCCAAATATGTGGTGCATGAGCTGAAGGGCGGAAGCTTGGAAAACAAGGCGAAAGCGATAGCGATTCAGCGTGAAGCCATCGAGGATTATATTCGAAGGCTGTGATTTGGCGCTCCGTTTTCTACTTTTGGCGATTGCGACAAATGGTATGATAAAAAAGCTGTTGCAGAACAAAATTTTTTTCTGCAACAGCTTTTTTGGAGTGAGATACTCCAAGGGAAAGTTGAAAATGGATTTTACTGTTTATTGTTCCGTTCCGGTGGAACGGCGGAACGATGGGGCTATAGACCTAACCTGATTTTCAAGCAAAGCGAAGAAAATCTTTGGTAGGTCACATGCATGGGTTGACGAGATATACAACGACCGAAAGGAAATTGTGTATCCGTAACCTACTGCCACCGCTCCCTACAATATGAAGAAAAGCATCAGCCGATTTGCTTCATCAGATTGATCATTTCAATCGCGCCGACTGCGGCTTCAAAGCCTTTGTTGCCTGCCTTGCTTCCGGCACGCTCAATGGCTTGCTCGAGATTTTCCGTCGTCAAAACACCGAACATCACCGGAATGTCATTGTCGAGCGACACATGAGCGATGCCTTTGGAGACTTCGCTGCATACATAGTCATAATGCGTGGTGGTTCCGCGAATTACCGCGCCGAGACAGAGAATGGCATCGTACTTTTTACTTTTTGCCATACGACTTGCAATCAGCGGAATTTCAAATGCGCCCGGCACCCAAGCGACATCGATTTTGTCATCAGCGACCTCATGCCTTTTGAGCGCATCCATTGCACCGGATAATAATTTGGATGTGATGAACTCGTTAAATCTTGCTACAACGATTCCTATTCGCGCATTTTTTGCTACCAATTTACCTTCAAAATGTTTCATTTTGTTCTCCCTTCTGAATGAGTTTCTTCCTATATAGCTCATAAAATCGCTCATAATTTCAGAGCGTATCGCTTTGATATTTTTGTTGTCGAATGTGATGGTATTTTAAGAATATTTTTGTCGAATTTGGTTGCCAACCGGAGATTTTTCATTCGAATGAACTTGCTATCCGATGGCGATGTCGAGCAAATGTCCCATTTTCGTTTTCTTGGTTTGAAGATATTGAATTGCCTGCGGTGCGGATTCCACTTGGATAGGAACGCGCTGTGAAATCGTCATGCCGTAGTCCGAAAGCTGATATATCTTGCTCGGATTGTTGGTCAGCAATCGCAATGATTTTGCGCCGAGGTCTCTCAGAATTTGTGCGCCGATAAAATATTCGCGCTCGTCGCCTTCAAATCCAAGCTCCAAATTCGCCTCCAGAGTATCCCGACCTTTATCTTGAAGCGCGTAGGCTTTGAGTTTGTTAATCAGACCGATTCCGCGTCCTTCCTGTCGCATGTAGAGCAATATTCCTCGACCCTCGCGCTCGATTTGTCGCATCGCGGATTGAAATTGCGCTTTGCAATCGCATCGGAGCGAGCCGAACACTTCGCCGGTAAGACATTCCGAATGTACGCGGCACAAAAGATTTTCGCCGTCGCCGATATCGCCCTTGACCAATGCGATATGATGTTCGCCGCTCAATTTGTCGATGTAGCCGTATGCCTTAAAATCTCCGAATTCGGTCGGCATATCCACTTCGACGGAGCGCTCGATGAGTCGGTCATATTTTTTGCGATAGTTTTGCAATTCTTTGATGGTGATGAATTTCAAATTCCATTTTTTTGCAAGCTCAATCAATTCGGTTTTGCGCATCATCGTTCCATCCTCGCTCATCACTTCGCAGCAGAGCCCGACTTCCTTCAGTCCCGCCAGACGAAGCAGGTCAACGGTCGCCTCCGTATGTCCGTTTCGCTCCAGCACGCCGTTTTTCTTCGCCATCAGCGGAAACATGTGACCGGGTTTTCGAAAATCGTTCGGCTTTGCATCGTCACAGGCACAGGCTCTTGCGGTGAAGGCGCGTTCTTCAGCGGAAATTCCGGTCGTTGTTTTGACATGGTCGATGGACACGGTAAATGCGGTTTCATGATTGTCGGTATTGTGGCGAACCATTTGCGGAAGTTGTAATCGCTGACAATATTCCCGATTCATCGGCATACAGATGAGCCCTTTGCCGTGAATCGCCATAAAATTTACATTTTCGGTTGTGGCAAACTCGCCGGCGCAAATTAAATCGCCTTCGTTCTCCCGGTCTTCATCATCGGTCACTAAAATGATTTTTCCCTGTCTCAAATCTTCCAATGCTTCTTCAATCGTACTGAACTTAAACATTTTTGCTCCTCTCTAAAATCCGTTTTGCAATAAAAATTCCATGCTTATTTCGCTTTTAGACTCCGATTGCGGCGTCTGAAGCAGTTTTTCAACATATTTTCCGATGCAGTCATTCTCCAAATTGAGCGAATCGCCGATTTTTCGCTCGGACAGATTCGTGTTTTCCTTCGTGTGCGGAATCACCGATACGCTGAAATCGGAATCGCTTACCCTGGCGACCGTCAAGCTGATTCCATCAATTGCAATTGAGCCTTTCTCAACGATATATCTCAAAATTTTTTTGTCCGTCTCAATGCGAAACCAAGTGGCATTATCATCTTTTGTGATTTCAATGATTTTTCCGATGCCGTCGATGTGACCGGAGACGATATGACCTCCGAATCGGGAATTGGCAGCCATCGCCCGCTCGAGATTCACGCGACTGCCGATGGCAATTTTGGCAAAAGAAGTGCGATTCATCGTTTCGTGCATCATGTCGGCGCAGAAATAATCCTTTCCAAATTCCGTAACGGTGAGGCAGATTCCATTTACGGCGATGCTGTCGCCCAAATGAATATCCGACAGAATTTTATCGGCGCCGATACGGATTACAGCGGAATGTGTATTTTTTCGAATGGAGCGAATGACTCCGATTTCTTCAATTATTCCGGTGAACAATAGCATACCTCACTTTCTATCACGATATCTTCATCCGACAGCTCAATCTTTTGCGGTGACAACAGGAAGGCTTGATTCGGTTCGTCGATTCCCAAATCGGCGATGGGAGATTTGGCATCCCCGCCGAAAAATTTGGGCGCGATATGTGTTTGCACCGCATTTACGATTCTGCTTTGAAGCGCCGAAGCATTCAGTTTGGCACCGCCTTCGAGCAATACGCTGTCGATTTTCATTTCTCCCAATGTTTTCATCAGCTCTTGCAAATCGACGCGCTCCCTGTCCTGAACAATCAGCTGACAGCCTTTGTCGATATAGTGCTGATGATTTTCGGTGGAGCAGGTAACGATGATGGTGGGATATATCGATGCGGTTTCAACAATTTTTGAATCGACGGGTGTACGCAAATGACTGTCGCAGATAATCCGAATCGGTTGGCGGGCATTATGGATTCGCGCCGTCAGCATCGGGTCATCGGCAAGTACGGTTCCGACTCCGACCATGATACTCATGAAGCGATGTCGCAAAAGATGTACGCGCTCGCGGGTTTTTTCGCCGGTAATCCAGCGGGATTTTCCGGATGAGGTTGCGATTTTTCCGTCCATCGTCATCGCATACTTCATCAGCACGAAGGGAGTTTTGTTTTTTATGTAGTGAAAAAATATCGGATTGAGCATATCGCATTCTTCTTTTAAGAAAGAGGAAACGACTTCAATGTCGTGCTTGCGAAGAATTTGAATGCCGCCGCCCGCAACCATCGGATTCGGATCCGATGAACCGATAATGACTTTCGAAATGCCGCTTTGTATAATCGCTTCGGTGCATGGCGGGGTTTTTCCGTGATGGCGGCATGGATCCAAAGTGACATACATGGTCGCGCCCTTTGGCGATTTTGTGCAATTTGCCAAGGCGTTTCGCTCGGCATGAGGCGCGCCGAATTGCTCATGATAGCCTTCGCCGATGATTTCATTATCTTTGACAATGACGCAACCCACCATCGGATTCGGATTGACTCTTCCTTCTCCGAGCTTGGCGAGTTTAATCGCCCGTCTCATGAATTTCTCTTTCATAAATCCTCCTGTGAAAATTTCTGCAAAATAAAAAGCCCTGAAAATCAGGGCTCGAAAATCCAAAAAATTGTATTACAAAACAATCGTTTGAAAAACTCTTCTCTCATCCAGACTGTACTGTCGGCTTTGGAATTTCACCAAATCATGCCAAAAGGCTCGCGGGCTTTACCGCCGGTAGGGAATTGCACCCTGCCCCGAAGAATCATTTGTTATTGAACTGTTTTTATCTTAGCATTTTTGTAAAGTCCCGTCAAGCAATTTCAAAAAATTGATTTTGTACTGAAACTTTATAAATCAAAAAAGATGCTGAAAAATGCGGAGTCAAGAGCATAAAAAATTGTCGTATGAGCGGGCGACGCGAATGCCGTCTTTTTATTTTAATATGGAAATGATATAATAACGGCAACAGCCTATGACACTCGATTGCGAATGAGAATGTCAAAAGCGACGGAGGTGCTTATGAAGGAAAAGCTGACACCCTATATCGACTATGATGCGATTTTACGATTTTTGCATTATCGCAAAGCGGATGTGGAGTCATCCGTCATTGAAAAGATTGACGAGGCGCTGAACATCGTCTATGAAAAATCCGCTTTTTTGGAAGTCCATAAGAAATATTGTGTCGAAATCAGAGAAAATGTGCTGTGGTTGGACAATCGAATCGAATTGCCGTATCCGTCGCTGGTGGAATTGCTTGCGCCCTGTGATGAAACTTTTATCGTCGCCTGCACTTTGGGGCATGAGATTTCGCGCCGAATCAAACTGGAGACGGCGAGCAATCCGGCGCGGGCAATCATCTTGGATTCCTGTGCGTCGATGGTGGCGGATGCCTTTGCCGCATATATTCAATCGACCCTGGGATACACGACCAATCGATTCAGTCCGGGCTACTGTGAAGTGCCGCTTTCGACTCAGCCGATTTTTGCGAAGCTGCTCGACATGGAGAGAAAAACCGGAATTCATCTGACAGCGGGCAATTTGATGGTGCCTGAGAAATCCATCATCTACTTGGCGGGCGTACTGGATGAACCGGAGACGCGAAAACAAGTCAGCTGTTTGGAATGTCGAAAGGATTGCCTATATCGAAAAACGAATTTGAACATATAAATGATTTTAATTTTGAGAAACGGAAGAAGGAATATGGAATTTAGGGATTTTATGAAGAACAACATCGTGCTTTTTGACGGCGCGATGGGAACGCAGATTCAACAGTTGAAGATTCCCGCCTATTACAGTCCCGATGAATACAGTGTGCGGATGCCGGAGCAGGTTGAGAAAATTCATCTTGATTATTTGTTGAGCGGCGCCGATGTTATCACGAGCAACAGTTTCGGCGCAAATGCCTACAAATGCTCGGGAAAAGAAATTTCTTTTGAGAAAATTATTGAGGCTGCGATTTCCTGTGCCCGAAATGCGCGCGAAAAATATTTGTCCGAAAATCCGTTTCGACCGATTTACATCGCACAAGATATCGGACCGATCGGCGCATTGCTGAAGCCGTCCGGTCATCTGGAATGGGATGAGGCGTACGATTTGTATAAGGCGCAGGCGATTTTGGGTGAAAAGCTCGACGCGGATATTTTTTTGATTGAAACGCAGACGGATTTGCGCGAGCTCAAATGCGCAATCTTGGCATGCAAAGAAAATTCGTCGCTTCCGATTATCTGCACGATGAGCTTTGAAAAAAACTGCAGAACTTTTACGGGAACGGATGCGCTGTCGATGGTGACCACTTTGGAAAATTTGGGAGTGGAAGCTGTCGGATTCAACTGCTCTTTCGGAAGTCAATCGATGCGTCCGCTCGTGGAAAAAATTTTGCAAAACACCAATCTGCCCGTCCTCGTGCAACCGAATATGTCCACCGATGGCGAAGAAGAGGAGTCGGTGGATGATTTCATAGCCAATATGCAATTTTTTGTGGAGTTGGGCGTAGGGCTCATCGGCGGTTGTTGCGGCACGACGCCCGAAGTGATTGCAAGGCTTCATCAAATGCGAAAAAGAAGCAAGAGCCTGCGCAAACCTGTGGCGATTCCAACGCGGATTTGTTCTTATGCACAGACTGTTGAAATCGGAAATCGTCCCAAAATCATCGGCGAGCGAATCAATCCGTCCAACAAAAAAATCCTTCAGGAAGAATTGAGGCTCGGACGATTTGATTTCGCACTCAAAGAAGCGGTTCTGCAAACGCGGGAGGGCGCGGATATTTTGGATGTCAATGTGGGCACGAGTTTTGCTAACGAAAGCGAATTGTTACCGGCGCTGGTTCAGGAAATTCAGGGCATTTTAGATATTCCGTTGCAAATCGATTCGTCCTCAGCGGCGGCGATTGAAAAAGCGGTGCGAATTTATAACGGCAAACCGCTCATCAATTCCGTCACCGGCAAAGAGGAGAGCCTGGAAGCAATTTTGCCCATCGCCAAAAAATACGGAGCCTGCGTGTTGGGATTGGCTTTTGACGAAGACGGTATACCCGAGACGGTGGAAGGACGAATGAAAGTTGCGCGCAAGATTTTGGAGCGGGCGACGGCAATCGGAATTCCGCGTGAGAATGTGCTGTTGGATGCGCTCACGCTGACCATCAGCAGCGACTCTCAAAACGCAAAACTGACGACGCAGACGCTTCGCCGCATCAAAGAAGAATTAGGACTTTGTACGGTTCTCGGCGTGAGCAATATCTCTTTCGGCTTGCCCAATCGCCCGGCGGTCAATCGCGCATTTCTGATTTCGGCATTGGAAAACGGACTCGATTTGCCCATCATCAATACAGCCGATTCGGCGCTGGTCGAGCTCGTGGACAGTCATTTGCTGCTCAGCGGAAACGAGCATGCGAAACAATATATTGAAAAATATAAATCACAAAATGAGCGAACGGTTTTGAAATCGTCCGAAAGGCTCACCTTGGAGCAGACGATTTTAGGCGGTATGGACAGCGAGGTACTTGCAATCATCGACGATTTGCTCCGAGAGAAACAAGCAATTGACATTGTGGATGAAGAATTGATTCCGATTCTGAATGCGGTGGGCGAAAAATTTGAGAAAGGCGAATTTTTTCTTCCGCAACTCATCCAAGCTTCGCAGAGTGTCAAAGTCGCTTTTGACAAAGTGAAGGAAAAATTTGCTCCAAAAACGGATTCAAACAAAGGGAAAATTTTGCTGGCGACGGTGGAGCATGATGTGCACGATATCGGAAAAAATATTGTGAAGGTCGTGATGGAAAACTACGGATTTGATGTAATCGACTTGGGGAAAGATGTTCCGGCACATCGGATTCTGGAAGTTTGCAAAGAGCGCGACATTCGTCTAATCGGATTGAGCGCGCTGATGACGACAACGGTACAATCGATGGAAGAAACCATCGCGCTGTTGAAAAAAGAATTGCCGGATTGCTGCATCATCGCCGGCGGAGCGGTGCTCAGTCCACGATATGCCGAAAAAATCGGAGCGGATGCCTATGCCGCGCATCCTTCGGAGACCGTTCGCTTGGCAAATGCATTTTATAAAAAACGCGCGGAGAAAAACCGGTAGAAAAGATATCGGGTTTGAATTACAAACCCGATGGCGTTTTGACGAATTATCTTCAAAAATTGCATTTAATATTTCGCAATTCGTCAATGCTCGAGATTTCAAACGAATGAAATCATCGGGCTTTTTTTATATAATAAAAACATTTGATATTTAGAAAAAATATTTTTGACAACTTAAACAATATTTGATACAATAAGCAAAGAAATCTGATAGTGATTATTTAAAGTCACTCAGAAATAATTAGCAAAGGTGGTTTAGAATGAAAGCAAATGTAATTGCAAAGTGGTTTCTCCAAAAAAATTCCGGCTTTCCGAACGGAATCGAAGAAAATTTCAAAATCAATCACTTGCTCTATCTTGCAAATGTGATGTATTATGCAAGATATCACGAGCTGTTGATCGAAGATGATTTTCTATACGGTGTGAACGGGCCGTATGTTTGGGATGACTACAAAAAGTTTCAAAACGACGACCTTCAAGAGCAAGTTGACATCATATCGAAAAATGAACAAATCAATTGGGTATTGAATGTAGTCAATGTGAGCTATGTTGACTTCAGCAAAACGGAATTTGGAAAAGAACTTTCGTTGCACAATATCCTGCCAAAAACGAAAGGGGAGAAAATCCGCTTTGAAGAAATGGATGAGCGCATCGTGAAAAAGATGGAGTATCTGCTATCGCTACACGAAGGCGATACTTTTGAGCATTCCGAGGTGCTCTATGTCAATGGGAATAAGTTTCTGTACGAAAATGATAATTTGGTCATAACCGATGAAGTGATGGCATATTTGGAAAGTCTGAAAAATGCCAATGAGACCTACTTCATCGAAATGAGAGATGGAGAGTTGGTGTTTAGTTGATGGATATTGTAATTTGTCGAGTGATATATCCCGATGACCCGACCCAAAATACATCACCGCATCAACATTTTATCGCTTACCGAAATGCAGCGAAAGATGAAGTCGTGTTGATTCCTTTCAAGTCGGCGGGCGGGAAAGAACGCCATGTGTACTATGATATAGAAAATTCGAAGGTTCGAGATAATGTAATTCTATTCAAAGACAATGACCAATCGGCTTGTCGTTTTAACAAGCCGACTTTTATTGATTGCAGGAACGCTTTTCGATTGAAGATGGATGGCAGCATCAATCTGGAGCGATTGGCTCATCGAGATATGCCGCCTCATTTGAAACAAGCAGTTTTGGAAAAAGTTTATGAAATGAAATCTCAGAACAGACTTGTTGAGCAAATGATTGACCTTAAAAATTTCAAAAATCTTAATCCCAGAGCGGTGTCTCCGATAAAGAAACAGAATGTGAATACTCCTAAAAGACAAGTTCATCGATAATTTGGGATTCTACATCGAATTCTTTTTTGATGATTGTAAAATAGAATTCTTTCAGATATAAT
The DNA here is from genome assembly GCA_030532905.1 of Peptostreptococcaceae bacterium. Taxonomy (GTDB): domain Bacteria; phylum Bacillota; class Clostridia; order Peptostreptococcales; family Filifactoraceae; genus JAUNKE01. The sequence continues at coordinate 8,006 of JAUNKE010000033.1, read as the reverse complement.
AGAAGAAACACATATTGAGCGTGTACGCTTGTATGGCAAAAGTCTCTCCAACAAGTTGGGGGGACTTTTTTTAGGAGGAGCCGTGAAGAAATACGAATACAAATTTGTAAGATTACCCGTCAAAATCGGATGGGACTATGAGCAAAAAATAAGAGAAATGGAAGAAGAGTGGAATCGCTTAGGTGAGGAAGGCTGGAAGTTTTGTAAAGAAGGAAACGGAGTCGTCATTTTTATACGAGAGGTTGTCGATGAATAAGGTTCAAATACGAGCGGCGACATTGGACGATGCGCCTAAAATGCTTGATTTTGTAAAAGCGGTGGCGATGGAGACCGACTTTTTGATTCTTGATGAAGCCGATGCGCTTCCGAGCGTCGATGAAGAGCGCGCCTTTATTTTATCTACTAAAAGAAATCCGAAAGATTGTCTGTTTTTAGCGATTTGCAACAACGAGGTCGTCGGAATGGCAAATTTTAAGGGCAATCCGAGAGTGCGCATTTCACATCATGGAGAAATCGGGATTTCCGTTCGCAAAAAGTATTGGGGAAAAGAAGTGGCAACTCGGCTGATGGCGGAGCTGATTCATTTTGCCGAATCGATTGGCGTTACGATCATTCATTTGCTAGTCCGTTCGGACAATGAGCGCGCGATTGCCTTTTACAAAAAAATCGGATTTGAGCAGGACGGGAAATTCAAAAACTATATCAAAATAGGCGATGAATATTTCGATTCCGACCACATGTCGCTGCATTTATAGTTAGGAGAATTATGTTATATCAGGAAGATTGGTTGATGCGACAGATTGCAATCATCGCATCCATGTTACGGGGAATCGCTGCGGGCAGGTCGGCGAACAAGAATTCTTTTGATGAATTTGAGCAGACCAATTCACTTTCAAATACACTACACGCAAGACTGCTTGGCTTATTGGCGCAGGGCAGAATTTGTGATGCCGAAAATCTGTTGTTCGAATCGATGGATGAGGAAGATGTTTTCGAGGCGGCAATTTCGTTCTACGAAAAGGTCAACGAGTTTTCAGATGAGGAATTGGCCAACCATAATTTTTCCAGAGCTGAAATTATGAGTGGTCTGCACGAAATATGCAAGCGATACGAAATATCCGACGATGCATTTTTTGAAATCGCAAATAAATTAAAAGAGGATGAAAAGAAATGATGAAATTGGAGAGACCGAGCGAAAAAGATGAAAAAGATTTTGTGCTGATGATGGAAAAATGGAGAGCTTTCGGCGGTCGTATCAATCCGAAGCTGTTGAGATTTTTCAACGGAGATTATGAAGCTTGGCTTGAGCGGATGCGCAAATTTTGGGATGGAATCGGCGATGGAATCTATCCGCATGAGCATTTGTTTTTTGTCAAAAAAGACAGTTTGCTGATAGGCGCAACCTCGATTCGACATCAATCTACATATTGCAGCATCGCCTACGGAATCGCGCCCGACTTTCGAAATCGCGGCTATGGAAAAGAAACGCTTCGACTGATTTTGAGCGAAGCCCGGCGGATGAATCTGAAAAAAGTGCGCATCATTTGTGATGTCGATAATATCGCATCGCAGAAAATTATTGAATCCTGCGGCGGCATTTTTGACAAAAGGGAATACAAAAAGAGCATCCTTATCAACAGCTACCGGCTGGAATTGGAATAGGAGTTGAACATATGAAGAAAAAGCGACTTGGAGCGACTGTTTGGAAAAATATCATTCTTTGCATCCTTTTTCTCATTTGGCTGAACAACACAACGATATTTCAGCCGAATGAGCACTACGATTTGCTGGCTCATCGTGGAGTAGCGCAAACCTTTGATGTTTCAAAAGTGGACTTTGACACCAACACTGCGGAAATTATCTATCCGCCGGAACATGATTTTTTGGAGAATACAATCCCCTCGATGAAAGCCGCTTTTGACTATGGAGCGACGATGGTCGAATTGGATATTAAACGCACAAAAGATGATAATTTGGCTGTGTTTCATGATTCCACACTTTCTTATCGAACGGATTATTCAAGAGAAGTAGCCGATTACACGATGGAGGAATTGAAAAAAGCCGACATCGGTTACGGATATACGGCGGATGGTGGAAAAACCTATCCTTTTCGAGGAAAGGGAATCGGATTGATGCCGACTTTGGATGAGGTGTTTGGCGAATTTCCGAACAGAGAATTTTTAGTGCATGTTAAGGACGGAGATATAAAAACCTGCGATGTTTTGATGGAAAAGTTGAAACCCTTGTCTGAAGAACAATTGCAAAAAATCTCCGTGTATGGAGACGATAACGCGATGGAATATTTGCGCTCGAAAGATGCCAATCTGCGTTTACTATCAAAGAAGATGTTGAAAAAAGCATTGCTGAATTATATGATTGTCGGATTTACCGGCTATGTACCGGAGTCGGCGCGAAATATGCAAATTCATATACCGATAAAATATGCAAAATTCCTGTGGGGTTGGCCGAGCAAATTTGTTCAACGCATGGAAAAAGTGAATACGAAGGTGGTAATTGTAGAAGGAGACGGGAAACTTTCGGAAGGATTTGATACATTGGAAAGCCTCAAGAAAATCTCTCCTAAATATGGCGGATATGTTTGGACAAATCGAATTGATAAAATAGGAAAGTGAGTCTATCATGGAAAAAATAAAATGGGTCAAAGCAAGTACGGACAAAGAAATTGAAATGCTATGGAAGATTTATCAAAGCAATACGGAATATTTTTTAATGACTTCCGAAGAAAAGGTGGAGCGACAGACATTGGAGTATAACCTTCAAGACTTGCCGCCGAACTGCAGAGCTGAGCAAAAGGAGTTTTTGCTCATTTACTATGACGGTTATCCGATGGCGCTGATGGATTTGATTTCACATTTTCCGGCTGAGGATTGCGCCTATGTCGGACTTTTTCTGGTTGAAGGAGCGCATCATTCACATGGTATCGGGGAAGAGATTTTTGAAGAAATCGAAGAAGAACTGCGTAAACGAAAATTCCAAAGAATTCGACTCGGCGTCATTGAGCAAAACAGGCGAGGGCTGAAGTTTTGGAAAAAACTCGGTTTTGTTGAAGAAAAAATTGTAAACAGCACGATTCGACCGGATAAGGAGTGTATTGTGCATGTCATGGAGAAAAAATTGTGATTGAAATGAGCGATGCAAAGTACATCGTGGGTGTTTTAAGAATATGACCTGAAAAATTGACAATTTTCCGTTTGCGAATGGATTTTGATTATAATAAGACAGGAAACTTTTTTGAAAGCGGAAAAATGGATCCGGAATTTGCGAGGGTGAAGAATGAAGATTCATACGGTAAAGAATAGAAATGTGGTGTTTGAGTTTGCTTATCCCGATTGGAATTTGAACTTACATTTGATTATGGGAGAAAAGCATGACTTTTTGATTGATACGGGAATGGGGCGTGAGAATATCGATCCGATTTTGGCGTATCGGAATAAAAAAGGCAGGAGCAATCCGCTTATCATTATTAACACGCATTATCACTTTGACCATATTTGGGGAAATTATCTGTTCAAAAATCATTGGATTGTTGCGCATCAAAGTTGTGTGGAGAAAATTAAGCGGGACTGGGAGCCGGCGATTGAAAAATATCATGCGCTTTGGGATGATGAGATTGAGCAGCATTTGCCCAATATGTTGATTTCGGATGAATTGTATTTTGCACAAGACGGCGTACGGATTTTTTACACACCGGGACATTCGCCGGACGGGATTTCGGTTTTGGATGAGTGGGAGAATGTGCTCAATGTCGGTGACAATATCGGGGACACGATGGAGGAGATTGTGCCGGAGCTGGAATGTGAGAAGGAAGTTTATCTCAAAGTGCTGGAAAAATATGAGGCGATGGATTTTACTCATTTGGTCAGCGGTCATAACCGAATTTGCGATAAAAGTGTAATCGGCAAAATCAAAAAGAGTTTAGAATAAAAAAAGCACCTTTGGGTGCTCAGAGAGAAGACGAACGAAATTTCAATGCACGAATTCGGATCGTCTTTTTATTTTCAGCTCATTTCCGCGCTCGGTTGATTGATTTTGATAATGCTTTTTACGATGTAGAATACAAAGTAGCCGATGCTCGCGCCGATTATATTGAGCAAAATGTCATCGACATCGAATTGCCCAAGTCCTGTAAAGAGCTGTCCGAATTCGATAATTAAAATGGCAAACAAACTGGCAAAAAATGTACGCGTAAATCCTTGGAGTTTTTTGAACACCATCGGCAGCAAGAATCCGAGCGGAATAAATACGACGACATTGCCGACGAGGTTGATAATCGCCCAGTAGATGCTTGGAAAATTCATATACATTTTGATGGTGTAAAAAGGAATGAAATTGGCGGAACTGATTTTGTTCATTACGGTTTCCATTCCGACATTGTCAAAGGTATGTAAAATGGGCGCACGAAAAAGAGCCAGCTTTGCTACGATTGCGATATAAGCCAGAAAAATCAATTGGTATTTTTTTGAAATTCGTACTCTTGTATTGCTTTTTTCCATAAACTCCTCTTGTCAAATAATATATATTCAAAGTAACATATTTCAAAGCATTTGACAACCTCAAAACGAATAAAACTACAGAATTCCCTAAATTTGTTAAAAATGTTGTGTTGATAAGGAATTCGGCAAATGAATTCGGATTGTCGGCATTAGGATATCGACGATTTGTTTCGAAAGATAAGTTACCGAAAAAAAACGGACTGCTTTTTATCGGAGCTTTGGTGCTCTGCAAAACAGTCCGTATTCAAATTCTATTTTTGCCCCAACTTGTCGAGCAGCATTTTTTTGTACTCGATAAATTGCGGGCTGAGCAAAAAATCATCATTTCTCTCGATGGTCAGCGGTTCTTCGACTCGTCCCGGCGGACCGGTCATCACATATATTTTATCGGAAAGCGTCAGCGCTTCATCGATGTCATGCGTGATGAAAAAAGTCGTCGTGTGATGTCTGTGGCTGACCTCGGTGTACCATCGGTGCAAATTCGCTTTTGTGATGGAGTCGAGTGCCGAAAAAGGCTCATCGAGCAACATCAATTTTTCAGAGTACAAATAGGCTCTCAAAAATGCACCTCTTTGTCGCATCCCACCGGAAAGTTGTGCGGGATATTTGTTCTCGCTGCCCAACAGTCCGAATTCTTCCAAATGCACTGAGGCTTTTTCCCGCGCATCTTTTTTACTCAATCCGCGTAATCGAAGTGGCAAAGAAATATTGTCGAGCATTGTATAAAAGGGCAGCAGTAAATCTTTCTGCTGCATATAGCTGAACATTCCCGTTTTGCCGGTGATGTCGTTGCCGTCCAAAAGAATTTTGCCGGACGGCTCAGGCAATTCGATGCCGGAGAGAATATTGAACAGCGTAGTTTTTCCTACGCCGCTCGGTCCAATCAGTGAGACGAATTCTCCCTTGTCAATCGAAATGTTGATATTTTCAAGTGTCGGTAAGCCTTTGTACTGCTTGGACACATTTTTGATTTCTAAATAGCTCATTATTCCGCCGGTAAAAATTCATTGGTAAAACCTTTTGCACCCAGCTCGGTGTGAATCAGGTTGTTTCCATACATAAAGTCGAAGAATGGTGCCCATCTTCCTTCATCAATCGTGCCCCATTGACTTTTTTCCGCTTTGTAGTATTGCGCCAAAATTTCCTGACTTTCGACAATCAGACCCGGATTGAGTTCGGGCACCTGCTTTAACAAAATATCAGCGGCTTCACTTGGCTTTTCGATTGCAAAATCGTAGCCTTTTGCCGTTGCGCGCATAAATGCTTTCGCGGTGTCGGGGTCATTTTTCAAAAAGTCGTTGTTGGAAATGATGACCGGTGTGTAGTAGTCCAAAATCGAATTGGCTTCGACAAACGGAATGTAGTTGTAATCGACATCCGCCACATCCGCCATCACATTATCCCAAGCTTCATAAACCCATACGGCATCGACGGAGCCGGATTGAAGTAATGAAACGGCATCGGCGCCGGAATGCGGAACCATTTTCACTTTGCTGAAATCGCCGCCCTGTGATTCGACCGCATATTTCAAAATGGCTTGCTCAACGGGAAGTCCCCAAGTGGCATAGGTTTTTCCTTCCAAGTCGGCGAAGGATTCGATATTTTTGTCTCGAAGCGAAATGATTCCCGATGTGTTGTGGTCGATAATGGTTGCGACTGCGGTAATCGGTGCCGGAGCATCGGCTGCGATTGCTTCGCCTACATTTTCCTGAAAGCTCACGCCGAATTGCGCCTGTCCGCTCGCGACTGCGGCAATTGAGCCGTCCTCGGGCGGTTGGATAATTTCAACTTCCAATCCTTCTTCTTCATAGTAGCCGTTGGCAAGTGCGACATAGACGCCGGTGTGATTTGTATTCGGAGTCCAGTCCAGTACAAAGGATATTTTTTTCTTGCCGACGAATGGCAATCCCGAAGGAGCTTCTCCATTTTCTTTTTTACAACCTGTGGAAACAAGTCCGATAGCAAGTGCGAGTGCGCCTGCCAATATTTTTTTTGCTAATTTCATAGTTACCTCTCTGTTGTCTTCCATTTCATAGATTTTTTCTGAATCAAATCCACGAGATAGAGTAATAGTAAACTGATAACTGTAATAACGATGATTACAGCAAACATTTTGTCAAACGAAAAAGATTTTCGAACTCTGGTCATATAGACGCCGAGTCCGTCGTTGCCGCCGAGCCATTCCGCAATGACCGCTCCGACGATGGAGTAGGATGCGGACACTTTGAGTCCGGCAAAAAAACTTTCGACAGCCGATGGAAGTTTTACCCAAAGGAGCATTTGCCATCTGCTCGCTCCCATCGAGGTGAACAATCGAACGGCATCTTCATCCACGCCGGCAAATCCGCTCAGTATGCTGATGACGAGCGGGAAAAAGCAGGTGATGAAAATGAGTGCGATTTTCGGCAGCATCCCGTAGCCGAGCCAGAGCACAAGCAGTGGTGCAATCGCGATGGTCGGAATCGTCTGGGTGATGATTAAAACGGGATAGAGCGTTTTGCGCACTTTTACAAATTCTTCCATCACGATGGCGAGCAGGAGTGCGAAAAAAATGCTCAGCGCCAATCCGATGAACGCTTCCGCCAAAGTCGTTTTGCTGTGCTCCCACAACAACGGCGCTTCGCTTATCAATGCGGAGAGCACATTGCTCGGTGCGGGAAGCATAAACTTCGGCACGATTTCAAGATGACTGACAAGCCCCCAGATCGCGACCAATGCCGCGATAAAGGCGATGGGATAGAAACTATCGGTGATGTTTTGCGGTTTTCTTCTCAATCGACCACACCCCCGATGGACCGTATGCGATTTTGAGATAGCTCATCACATGCGGCGCGCCTTCTTCGATACAGATAATTTGCGCCTGCTTTACAATTTCCATCAATTCATCAAATGGGCCTTCCACCGTTGTTTCAAACGGAGAAACAAAATAGGAATGACCGCTTTGTTTAATATATTCGATTACCTTGTCCACGATGCGAATGATTTCTTCGCCCTGAACATCGGGTAAAACTTGAATGGCAATGCTTGCCTCCGGTTGTTTCATAACAATCCTTTCTCCAAGTGGACATAAAAAAATCTGCGATGTCGCAGATACATTCCCACGACAGCATTATCTGACAGGTTTAGGGTCTGAGGAATCCTCACTCTCAGCAAAAAGCTCCCCTATGTATTTTCAATATACAGTATCAGCGCTTGAATGTCAATGAACAAAGTGGAAACGGCAATGAGAAAGAAAATCGGAGCGGACGAGTCGCTCAGCAGATTTTTTGAAACGGATTTTGTCACCGAAACGGATTCAGCGTCTCATTATTTTACATTTTCGAATAATTGTTTTTATGGTATAGTGATAGTATGCTTGAGCTGAAAGTTCCGCAAAATTACGGATGGCAACAAAGCCTTCGATTTGCAAAAAGAACTTTCGGGAAAAATTCAATCACAAGGAGACCAACTATGAGATTGTCAATAGAAAATAAAAAAATAAAGTAAAAATTT
>JAUNKE010000110.1 GCA_030532905.1 Peptostreptococcaceae bacterium | reverse complement strand
TGACAGCTTATTTTTGTTTTGTTTTTCAGCTTGCTCAACTGCATCAACAAATAATTGAATATCTTTTTTGTTTTTGAGAATAATATTTTCTAAAATACTTTTCGTAGCCATAACAAAACCTCCCAACTTCCATCTATTAATTTCAATTTATCACTTTTAATCTCACTTGTCAAGTAAATGAGAGCATGGGAACTCAATACTTGGATGAGTTCAGTTAAACAAAAGAACGGAAATTCACTATGGATTTTGTCGACTTTTCCTTAAGATTTCGATTTTATTTTGAGTCCTGTATAAAAGGATAATCATGGTGGTAGCTTCTAAAAGTTTGAACAAATCCCAAGTCCAAATTCACATGCACCTGATATTTTTCATCTTTGTCGGTGTAATAATCTCCGTAGCTGTCATCATTAGCAATCTTTTTGTTCAAAACGATGTCTTTATCGACAAATTCCTGCACAAATTCATTGGCGATAGCCAAGCCTTCTTCATCGCTGAGCTTTTTGAAATAAATAAGGTCGGTGTTTTTGTCTTTCGGATTTTCATTTTGAAAAACATTCTTGTACTTTTCAGCCTTTTCCACATCCAAATAATGAATGGAAGGATCTTCATCCGTTCCCCAGTTAAATGGTACATCTTTGAGTGAGTTAATATCTCCATCGGTGATATGGTAATAATAGCCTCGCGTAAGTTTTCCCGTATTGTCTTTAGGCAGCTTGTCAAAATATCCGTATGATTTGATATGATACCATATCAGTTTTCCTTGTTTGAATGTCGTCTCGCATTTTAACAGATTTCCTTCCTCCGCATTTACGGATGGAACATAGCGTACAAAGGATTCGTTATTGCTATGCGCAATAGGAGCGCCGATAGAATAATCAATCATATCGAGGTCTTCGGTCATAATATCCGGAAGATATTTATTTGTAATTTTTTCTAATTTTTTCAGATGAATTAAGGTCTGTTTTTCAATATCGGTATTGAGTCGGCTGAAACTAAGTGTTTCATACAGTAATTTGAAATTCTCCAAAGACTGTCCTGATTCTTTCAAAGTATGAGAATAGCTTTCATTTGAATATTGGGCAAGATTTTTATCCATATCCTCGCGAGTAAATATTCGAGTACCATAAAGTTCCTTTGATTTTAAATGAAATTCTACTCTGTCCAGATTGTCGACAAGTGAGAACAAGAGCATTGCATTATTATCATAGTCAAATTCAAAAGGAAGGCGTTTCGGTGTTGAATTGTCTGCGGTATAAAAAATTTTTAAGCCGTAAGGTTTCTCTTTGGACAGAATTTCAAAATGATGCTCGCTGTATTCAAATGGAATATACAGATGGTTGATGATTCCGCCGACTTTGGAATTGTCGCCGACATAGGGAGTCTTGTATTCGTACAATTCTTTGATTTTCTGATTCGGGTCTGCAATTTTTTCGGTAAAGAAAAATGAACCGGCGATGAGCACCAACACAATTGCCGTAAGTATCGTAAAAATTTTCGGCTTTCGATAATCCAGTACGGAATGAATTCTTTTTTTCGTTGAGTTTTCCCCAAAAGCGACTCTCGTTTCAAAAAAGGAGTGTCTACTCGCCAGTTCAAGCAAGGTGTTTGAATAGGATTTTTTGTTTTCATGACCGAGCAGGTCGAGCACTTTTTCGTCACAGGAGATTTCCATATCTTCCACCATATAATGAAAGGCAACCCAAACCAAAGGATTCATCCAATGGATGCAAAGCACGAGCCAGCAAAGAAATTTAATCAGATAATCTTTGCGTGCGATATGAACCTGCTCATGCGTGACGATATATTCAATTTTTTCTTTGCTCAAATTGCTCGGAATATAGATTTTGGGACGAATGCCGAAAACAAAAGCGCTCGTAATCGTATCGGAAAGATAAATATTTTTTTCCAAAAGTTTTGCGTGACGAAGCTCTTTTTTCAAACGATAGAGTGAATATATCGAATGTGCAAGCAAAAAGCAAATCCCGATTATCCAAAGCACCATTAAAAAATTCATTCCAAAATTCATCCGGTCAAAAGTCGATGCACTTTGTGTAAGCGCAGAATTATCGGTTGGAAGAGGTATGGTCGGAATTTCATTTAATGGAGTCTGAGACGAAATTGTATTTGGAATCGAAAAACTCTCCGGCTGAATCACATTTTGTGATATCTTATTCCAAGAAAAGATGCTTTTTAACGAAAATGGAATACAAAGTTTTGCAAAGACCATCACCCAAAGTGCGTAGAGATATTTCTTGGGGAATTTTTGTACAAACAATCGAATCATCAATACGAATACGATAAAATAAATGCCGTAAACGCTCAGGTTGATTAGAGAAATAAATAGATTTTTCATCAGATTTCCTCCTCGTAGTCGTTGATAAGCTTTTTCAAATCGTCAATTTCATTTTTGGACAGTTTTTTTCCACCGACAAAAGCGGTTAAAAATTTTGGCAAAGAGCCGCTGAATGCACTGGATACAAATGCGTGACTTTGTAAGCTCTTATACTTTTGAAATGTGATTTTGGAAGTGATGAGCGAATTGTCATTGACAAAATAACCGATATTGCATAATTTTTTCAACACTGTATAGGTTGTTGATTTTTTCCAATTTAGTTTTTGTTCGCAAAGTCGAACGAGCTCTCCCGATGCGACCGGCTCATTTTCCCAAACGATTTGTGCAAACTCGAATTCTTTTTCGCCCAGTTCATAATAAGTATTCATAGGTCTCCTTTCTTTGTGATTTTATTTCTAAAAATAAAAAGTCAAATTGAAATGGTCTATCGCGAGTAAACCTTTCTAAAATGAGTCTATCATTAGTAGACCGAGATGTCAATAATATTTTGCAAAAAACATTTCTCTACGGTATAATGAAACGAGAGGGGAAATATCCAAACGAAAGGAACGATATGAAAAAATTTATGAACATTCCTATTCCGGGGATGCGAATTATCAAAACGGCTCTGGCGGTATTTTTATGTTTTGTCATCGTCGCGTTGACGGGGGAACAATATTCCGGCTATTCGGCGATAGTTGCCATCGTGTGTATGCAGAAGGATTGGGGCGACAGCAAAAGAATTTCAATCAATCGCTCGATTGGGACTGTTTGCGGCGCGGCGTTCGGGATTCTGACGCACAAGCTGATGGAATGGTTCAATTTGTTCGACCATTTGGTACTTCCTTATCTCTTGGTTTCGGTGATGATGATTCTGTTGATGATTGTAATTATCTCCATCAACAAGCAGGATGTGACGGCTGTTTCCTGCATCATCTTTCTGAGCGTTGCCATCTTGCGTGACCCAAAAGTCGATGTTTGGTTTTTCGCTTTTCGACGAATGATTGATACCTTCATCGGAATCGGCGTCTCGCTTGTGGTCAATATGGGATTGACCGAGGAATTTTTCGGGAAAATCAAAATGCTGAAAGAAAAATAGGCTTTGCGATAGAAATTTGTGAGCGCAATCTTTTGTGATTTCCGTTTGCGAATCGACTGAGAAAAATCGTTGTGTTGATTGTAAGTCGGAATAATTTTTTCGCATGCAATTATGCACTTTAAAAGGACGATTTTTTTAGTTTGCCAATTCG
>JAUNKE010000032.1 GCA_030532905.1 Peptostreptococcaceae bacterium | reverse complement strand
GGATAGAAAAGTTATATGATAAATCTTTGAAAAAATGACGAAAGTTCTCTCTTCTATGCTTTATAGAGAGGAGAATTGGAGATGTCCGCAAGAAAAGACAATAAAGGCAGAGCTTTAAGGAAAGGAGAAATCTATCGAGAAAGTGATGGAAGATACGCTTATGGCTATGTAGATTCTTATGGAAAGAGAAAGTTTATTTATTCAAAAGATCTTAAAAAATTAAGAGAACGTGAACAGAAACTTATTAAGGATCAGTTGGATGGTTTAGATGTGTATGTGGCTGGAAATGCTTCGCTTAACTTTGTTTTTGATAGGTATATTTCTACAAAATCTGAACTAAGAGAAACAACATACACCAATTACACATATATGTATGATCGTTTTGTGAGAGAAGGTTTTGGGAAGAAGAAAATTGGAGAAATTAAATATTCTGATGTACTTTATTTCTACTATGATTTGCTGAATAATAGAGAACTTCAGATAAATACATTAGAAACTATTCATACAGTTCTTCACCCAACTTTTCAATTAGCTGTCAGAGATGATATTATCCGAAACAATCCAAGTGATGGGGTAATGGCTGAGATTAAAAAGAAAAATACCAAAAAGAAGAATATGAGACATGCGTTGACTATTGAACAACAAAGAGCTTTCATGAATTATATAGCTTCGAGTCCGGTGTTTGTCCATTGGAATCCAATATTTACGGTGTTACTTGGAACAGGTTGTAGAATTGGAGAAGTAGTTGGACTTAGATGGTCTGATATAGATATGGAGAAAAGAACCATTGATATAAATCACAGCATGACCTATTATCCGAGAAGAACCGACACATATAAGTGTGAATTCAAGGTTTCTCTACCTAAAACAGAGGCAGGTATTAGAATTTTGCCGATGATGCAACCAGTTTATGAAGCTTTAGAAACAGAGTATGAAAGACAGAAGGAAGAAGGCTTTTGTACAGCAGTCGTTGATGGTATGAGTGGATTTGTATTTTCTAACCGTTTTGGTATGATACACAATCCAGCAGCAATCAATAGAGCTATCAGAAGAATTTTGGAAGCTCATAATACCGAGGAAATCATAAAAGCTAAAAGAGAAAAAAGAGAACCTATAATAATTCCTCATTTCTCGTGCCATCATTTACGCCATACTTTTTGTTCGAGATTTTGTGAAAACGAGACCAATATTAAAGTGATTCAGGAAATCATGGGACATGCAAGTATAGAAACGACGATGGATGTTTATGCTGAGGCAAACAGCGACAAAAAGAAAGAATCAATAGAAAATTTAGCAAAGAATTTGGATATTTTTTAAGTGAAAATAGAAGGTGAAATTGTGGTTTGAAAGACAACAAAAAAGTCCGATGACAACAAAAAGGACAACAAATTTCCAAATTATATTACTGTATATTACTTGATGGTACTTTAATCAAATTGCTGAAAAAGCTTATAATATAGGATATTGGGTGATAATATGTTAAACGAAAAAGTATTCCCGACAATGAAGCCGCTAGCTAAAGAAGATGATGAAGATCAAGGATTGTAGGACTTCTTAAATTAAAAAAGACAACATTTTTTACATCGATAATACTTGATAGTATGTGTTAATAGTGTTGTCAATGTCCTGAAAGTATATTTGTGATTTCGTTCCGAGAGTAATGCTATAAACTTTTTCTCTATCACAAATAGTCATAGTCTAATCAAAAAAGGCGATATCACTATCGTCTTTTTTGATGTACTCAGCATGGACATAGATTGGTAGCGAAACTCTGATACAGGCTTGGATTAAGGGAAATAATTGTCTTTATTATGAATTTATGATACAATTTCAATGTGAAATTTTTAAAGAACAAGCTTAACCGAATTGTTGGGCGTTTTTTATATCCTACTATAGTACCATTAGTTACAAATTCAAAAGGAAGGATGTGCATTTTGAATTTAAAAGACTATTTATGAGAAACGAATCTCTATGATAAAAAAGGAAAAGTTGAACTGAGTAAGCCAAAGTCTTGGTTGAAATCAGTATCGGCTTTTGCAAATGGACGAGGTGGAAAGCTAATCTTTGGAGTAAAAGAAGATAATGAAATTTTAGGGATTGATGATTATCAAAATGACTCGGAAAAGATTAGTGAAATTATACAGACTAGAATGGATTCCATACCGGAATTTGATATGGAAATTCAGGAAATAGAAAATAAAATCATATTGATATTAAGTATCTATTCGGGGAAAAATACTCCCTATTTTGTAGTGGATGGGGGCTCAAGAACGGCATATAAAAGAGTGGGGAATCAAAGCATTCCGGCTACGAGAATAGATTTATTTAATATGTCTTTAAGGGGGCAACAAGTAACTTACGATTCGTTGGAATCAGATAAGAAAATTCAAGAGGTTACTTTTAAAGAACTGGCTATTGAATACAAAAATAGGACTTTAAAAGAGCTTGAAGAAAAAGATTTAAATTCATTCGGCTTGGTCAATGAAGAAGGACATCTAACAATAGCGGGAAGCCTTTTTGCAGATGGATACCAAGTTTATCAATCAAGAGTTTTTTGCACCAGATGGAATGGACTTGACAAGGCAAATGGATTGATGGACGCTTTAGATGATCAAGAATTTGAGGGCAACATCATCTATTTGTTAAAAGCAGCTATGGATTTTGTAAAAAGAAATTCTAAAAAAATGTGGAAAAAAGGACCTATATACAGAATAGAATATCCTGAGTATCCTGAAAGAGCAGTTCAAGAAGGAATCGTAAATGCACTGATTCATAGAGATTATTCAGTAATCGGAAGTGAAGTGCATTTAGATATTTACGATGATAGATTGGAAATTTCTTCTCCGGGTGGTATGTATGATGGAACTTTCATACAAAATATCGACCCGTACAAAGTGTCGTCTTCAAGAAGAAATCCGCTTCTTGCAGATTTATTTGCACGAATGAATTTAATGGAAAGACGAGGTTCCGGACTTAAAAAGATTATTGAAGCATATAAATCCTGTGAAAACTACAAAGAAGAATTAAAACCTGAATTCAGGTCAACAGAGAGTGCATTTTTTACAGTTTTGCGGAATCTAAATTATGATACCCAAAATGACGGTCAAAGTGAGGGTCAAAATGATACCCAAAAATTGAAACCTAAAGATAGGCAGGAAAAAATAATTCATATAATGAAAGATACCAGTAATATTACTGCACTTGAGTTATCAGATATATTATCAGTGTCTATAATTACAATTAAAAGAGATTTGAAAAAATTAACTGACGAAAAAGTAATTGAATATGTAGGTAGTGCCAAAGGCGGTCATTGGGTAGTGAAGAAATAAATATCTCAATGTAAATACAAGAAACGGGTGCGGCAGCATCCGTTTCTTTGAAAGAAAAAGGACTTGGTTTCCCAAGTCCGAAAAGAAATCTATCTTATTACTCGATTGTTAGAACGATATGACGCATAAGATGTATCCCTATTTAGATTGCTTCTACCCGCAGTTCGTCTCGGAGTAGAGAGCGTAGATGTTGTTTTTGCTTTCGCAGTACCAACAGAAACTTTCTTTGATGCATAAGATACTCTGCGATTGCTCGGTCGGTTCTCAGTTGGTAAAATTAAAATTTCATTTTTAAGTAAGCTTACATACAGTTGTATTATCACACGAACTGATACCAATAAGCAAGCAAACAAGAGTAAATATCTTGTCAACAAAGAATCTTCCCCCCTTCAATTGTTTGTTTTAAATAATAGTATATTATAAGATTGTGACAATTGCAATACATAAATCGGAAAAAATGCCAAAAAAACCAAAAAAATTTTGCTTTTTTATGCTAAAATTACAAAAAAGGCATTTTTTTGATGAAATCTAGATGAAAAAGGTGAATTTGAGATGAATATCAAACTGAAAATTGAATACGACGGAACAAATTATTCAGGATGGCAAAAGCAACAAAATTTGCGAACTATACAGGATGAAATTGAAAAAGCAATCAAGAAAATCACAAATCAGGAAATTGAAGTTCACGGTTCGGGAAGAACAGATGCAGGAGTTCATGCACTGGGTCAGGTGGCAAATTTTGAAATTGAGACAAAAATTCCTGCAGAAAAAATGAAATTTGCGTTGAATCAGCATCTTCCGGATGACATTCGAATCCTGTCGAGCGAAGAAGCGGACGCAGGATTTCATTCAAGATTTTCGGCGAAAGGCAAGACTTATCGCTATCGGATTCAGACGGGCGAAGTGAAACGCCCTTTTGAAAGAAATACTGCATACTTTGTGCGGGGGGATTTGGACATCGGAAAAATGAGAGAGAGCGCACAATATCTAATAGGAGAGCATAATTTTGCCTCATTCAAATCGGAAGGTTCATCGGCAAAAAATTTCGTTCGCGAGATTTTTTCCATCGAGATAAGAAAAACGGAAGACATTATCGAAATGGAAATTTCGGGCAACGGCTTTTTATACAATATGGTGCGTATCATCGTGGGCACTTTGGTCGAAATCGGAAAGGGAAGAAATTTGGATATCCCTGAAATTTTGAGTCAGGAAAAAAGAGAGTTTGCGGGTCCGACCGCTCCGGCGCATGCTCTGTTTTTGAAAGAAGTGTATTATTAAATTGCAAAATGGAGCAAAATATTTTGCGAAAAGGTTTTCGTTACACGACAGATGCTTCTTTTCGTGCTATAATGTAAGTATTATTTTGTCTTGGATGGAGGATGTATGAATTTTAAGAGTGATATTGCAAAGCAATTGAAGCAAGAATTGCCTAATTTTGAAATAGAAGAAATCGAATCGCTGATTGAAGTCCCGCCGAATATGGAGATGGGCGACTATGCATTTCCATGTTTTCGTTTGGCGAAGGAATTCCGAAAATCGCCGAATGACATTGCGAAGGAGTTGGCTGAAAAAATTTCGCCAGAGGGTGTGATAAAGAGCGTGAGCAATTTGGGCGGCTATGTCAACTTTTTCATCGACAAGTCGGCATGGGCGAGCAAGGTTATCCACCGTGTATTGAGTGATGGCGAGAATTTTGGGAAATCAAATTTCGGCGAGAAAAAAACGGCGCTGGTCGAGTTTTCTTCGCCGAATATCGCGAAGCCTTTCCATTTCGGTCATGTGCGCACGACGGTAATCGGTCATTCTTTGGCACGAATTTATGATTTTTTAGGATTTAATACGCTGTCGCTCAATCATTTGGGCGATTACGGAACGCAGTTCGGAAAGCTGATTGTGGCGTTCAAAGCATGGGGCGACAAAGAGACTATCGAAAAAGACCCCATCAATGAGTTTCTGAAATTGTATGTGCGTTTCCATCAGGAAGCGGAGCAGGAGCCGGCATTGGAAGAGGAAGGTCGTGCGTGGTTCAAAAAGTTGGAAGACGGCGATGAAGAAGCTTTTGCGCTTTGGAAATGGATGCGTGATATCTCGCTTAAAGAATTTAATAAGGTCTATGATATTTTGGGAATCCGTTTCGATTCCTTCAACGGCGAGAGCTTTTATTCGGATAAAATGCCGCGCGTGTTGCAGCAGTTGGAAGAAAAAAATCTGATTGTGGAATCGCAGGGAGCAAAAATTATCGATTTGGAAGAATTCGGCATGCCGCCTGCGTTAGTGGAAAAGAAAGACGGCTCCACTTTATATATCACAAGAGATTTGGCGGCGGCGATTTACCGTAAAGAGCATTACGACTTTTTCAAGAATGTATATGTTGTCGGAACGCCGCAGGAATTGCATTTCAGACAGCTCAAGAAAATTTTGGAGTTGATGGGTCATGATTGGGCGAAGGATTGTATCCATGTTCAATTCGGTACCGTATCGCTGGAAGACGGCTCGATGTCCACAAGACAGGGCAGAGTGATTTTCTTGGAGGAAGTGCTCAAAAAAGCCATCGATAAAACCAAAGAGATTATTGAAGAGAAAAATCCGAATTTGGAAGAAGTGGATAATGTTGCGCGTCAGGTCGGCGTCGGAGCGATTGTTTTCCAAGAGCTTTCGAACAGTCGCATCAAGGACTATCAGTTTTCATGGGAAAGAACGCTCAGCTTTGAGGGCGAAACCGGACCTTATGTGCAGTATGCGCATGCGCGTTGTTGCTCGCTGATTAAGAAATCATCGATTAAGCCGAGCGCGGAATTGGATTATTCCATCTTGGCGAACAATGCCGATGCGATGGAGGTGGTTCGTGTGCTCACAACTTTTGACGAAGTGATTATGCGCGCGTACAATCGCAACGAGCCGCATCATATTGCGAGATTCTCGTTGGACTTGGCACAAGCCTTCAACAAATTCTACCATGACAATCATATTTTGACCGGCGAAGAAAATATGCAAAAAGCATATATTTCCTTGGTGGAATGTGTTCGATTGGGATTGTTGAACAGTTTATATTTGCTTGGAATGGAAGCACCGCAGAAAATGTAGCAGGCATTTGCCTGCTTCTTTGCTGATTTTTGCCAAAAGATTTTTTTGAAAAGCGATGCGGAGGCTTTTTATACAATCATACAAACTATACCTTAGAAAAAGCTATATAATAGGAAGGAAAATTTTAGCAAGGGGAATTTTTGCGTGAAGGTTAGCATTAAAAGGCAACGAATTAAGTAAAAGGCAAGGCATGGAAAACCAACCGAAAAGGAAGGCAACGATTTTATGGATAATATTTCGAAACTGTATCAAAAAACTCTACTTTACGGCAATACCGAAATTGCCTATCTGACGACGAGAGCGATGATGCCGTCTAAGGAACGGGAATTGATTTATGTGGATGAGCATCGCTTGAAAAATGAGCTCAGGCTCTATAAATACAATCGCGAAAAAGGATTCCCGAGTTTGTTGTCCTCGCTGATTCCGATTATTATAGCCAATCCGAGCATTGAAAAGTCGTATGAGCAGGCGATTATACTTGTGGAGATGATTCGCAGACAGGTAACGGTGCAGAACAAAATGGGGGTGACTCTGCTTTGTCATCTTCTATATAATATAGAAGACTTTAATGCTAAATTTGCGGAATTCAAGATGCTCGATGCGAGCAAAGAAGAAGAGGTGGCTTTTCAGAAAGCGAAAATCGACATCATCTTGAACAAAAAGACCCTCAACGAATTGATTCTCGAATTCTTATCGGAGCATGACGCGGAGAACAATAACAATTTATTGGAAAAACTGAAGTCGGACGAAGAAAAAATATCTGTCGATACAACCGCCGAGAAGATGAGTAATTATCTTTTGAAGCTGAGTCGTTTTGAAGTGTCGCCAAAGTCGCTCGCCGGCAATTTTGACATGGTAGCGATTTGCAAAAAGCAGGCTCATGAAAAAGGAAGCGACGCTTTGCTGGGCAATTATCTGGTGGCGGAAAAAGATTTGGAGGGTCAAACCGTCACGCTGGAAACCAAGAGAGGACGATTGGTTTTGGACTTGCCGGCGCCAACGGGAAAACCAAGTCCAGTGCAAGCGGTCAGCGAGTCGAATAATACGCAAGTACATGCTATGGGAACACAAGATTTGCCGGAGCATCAAGAAACGCAACCCCTGACGATGGAGGAGCGATTTGCACTTCAAAAATTGAGCGGCAGATGGGCAAAGGTGATGGAAGAAGCGCTGGAGAAAAGTTATTTCTCCGAGTTGCTGAGCCAAGTGGATGAGCTGTACCGTCAAAAAAATATTCATCCGAGACAGAATCAGGTTTTTCGCGCGCTGATTGAAGTGCCTTATGAGAGTACGCGGGTGGTAATTCTCGGGCAGGATCCCTATCATAATGTGGGGCAGGCGAACGGAATGTGTTTCAGCGTAAACTCCGGTGTCAAAGCGCCGCCGTCGCTGGTGAATATTTTCAAAGAGCTGCAAAATGAATTCGGGGAATTCAGAACCGATGTGGATTTGAGCGACTGGGCGAAGCAGGGAGTTCTTTTGCTCAACTCGGTATTGACGGTCGAGCATTCCAAAGCGGCTTCACATGCGAATATGGGATGGGAAATTTTTACGGATAAAATAATAGAAGAACTGAATAAAAGAGAAGAACCGATGGTGTTCATTCTGTGGGGAAATTACGCCGCGGCGAAGGCGAAGAATGTGGATATGCAAAAGCATTTGGTACTGAAATCGAACCATCCGAGCCCATTCAGTGCACACAAAGGTTTTTTTGGAAACAACCATTTTATACTGACAAATCGTTTTTTGAAAGAGAACAATCAGCAAGAGGTGGTATGGATATAACGAAAGGAAATAAATGAATATAACGCAATTTAATGATTTAGGCTTATCGGCAAAGACGCTGGAGGCTTTATTGGAAAAAGGATACCAACAACCGACGCCGATTCAATCCGAGG
Source organism: Peptostreptococcaceae bacterium (assembly GCA_030532905.1). Lineage (GTDB taxonomy): Bacteria > Bacillota > Clostridia > Peptostreptococcales > Filifactoraceae > JAUNKE01. The sequence continues at coordinate 22,556 of JAUNKE010000032.1, read as the reverse complement.
CGATTCCCTACGGATTGGAGGGGTTGGATTTTATCGGGCAATCGCAGACCGGAACCGGAAAGACGATGGCATTTTCGATTCCCATCGTAGAGCGCATTGATTTGAAGAAGAAAAAAATTCAAGCGCTGATACTCTGCCCGACGAGAGAGTTGGCGGTTCAGGTGTCGAGTGAAATCAATCTGCTTTGCAAAAAAATCGGTGTCAAATCGATGGCGGTCTATGGCGGCGAAAGCATCGAAAAGCAAATTCGAGAGCTCAAAAGAGAAAATCATATCGTCGTCGGAACGCCGGGACGAATTTTGGATCATATTCGTCGCCGTACGATTAAATTGGACGATGTGCGATTTGCGGTTTTGGATGAAGCGGACGAAATGCTGGATATGGGTTTTGTCGAAGATATCGAATCCATTTTGAGCATGACGAGAGAGGACAGACAAACGATGCTGTTCTCCGCGACGATGCCGGATGAAATCAAAGAGCTTGCCAACAAATATCTCAAAGAGCCGAAATTTATCAAAATCAAAGCCAAGCAGGTGACGGTAGACAGAATTCAGCAGTTCTACATCAAGGTACGAAATGTCGATAAAGCGGAAGTGTTGTCGCGACTGATTGTGCTTGAACTGGCGAAGCGCTCCATCGTGTTTTGCAATACGAAAAGAATGGTGGATGAGCTCGTTCACGAAATGCAGGAGCGAGGCTATGCGGTCGAAGGGCTGCATGGCGATTTGAAACAGCAAAAAAGAGATTTGGTCATGAATCAGTTCAAGCGTGGAAAAATTGATATTCTGATCGCGACCGATGTAGCGGCTCGCGGATTGGACATCGACGATGTGGATGTCGTTTTCAACTACGATTTGCCGCTGGATGAGGAGCAATATGTGCACCGAATCGGGCGAACCGGTCGTGCGGGCAAGGACGGAAAGGCATACAGTTTCGTTTACGGCAGAGAGATTGAGCGCCTTCGCTCGATTGAGCGATATGCGAAGACCAAGGTCGAAGAGAGAAAGATTCCACGCTACAAAGACATTCAGGAATTGGTGATTCAAAACTATATTTGGCGCGTGAATTCGCAGGAGATTACATCGGATTTGACGATGTACTATAATATTGTAAAACAAATCAAGACCTTTATGAATGTCGAAACCTTTTTGGCAATCGTTCTGAAAGAGCATTTGCAATTGCAGGAGCAGGAATCGATACGATTGGAAGATTACGACAGAAAAGAGCGGGATAAGAGAAGTCGGGATATTGGAAATCATTCGACTCGTGACCGAAGAAAGCGCAAAGTCGAAAAAGGCATGGTGCGTTTTCACATCAATGTCGGCAAAAATCACAATGTACGAGTTGCCGATTTGGTCGGTGCGATTGCGGGTGAATGCAATATCAAAGGTCGCAGCATCGGAGCCGTCGATATTTACGATAAGTACAGCTTCTTTGAAATTCCGGAGAAATACGAGACTTCAGTTATAAAAAATATGAAAAATATCAAGATTCGCGGCAAGGCGGTGACCGCTCAGAAAAGTAAATAAATACTGTAACCATTTTGTCATTGATATTCAAATGATTTTGATATAAAATGGACTTAAGGAGGTGAGGACGATCGAACAAATTCTTTTAATCATAGGAGGGCTGCTTATTATAGCAGAGCTGTTCGTTCCGGGCGGAATTGTCGGCTCCATCGGAGCGGTGTTGGTTTTTTTCTCACTCGCGGCGCTGACGGATTCACTGGGCGAATTGCTTATGGGAATTGTATTGTTCATTGCGGTAATGAGTCTCATCATCTATGTTCTTCTTAAATTGATTCCCAGAGACAGGTTCAGAAACACCTTGATTCTGAATTCCGAATTGAAATCGGAAGAAGGTTTTATGAGCAATGCAAACTATCAGCATCTGTTGGGACAGCGAGGGATTACCATATCCATTTTGCGCCCGTCCGGGAAGATTAAAATTGCGGGAGAAATTTACAATGTCAGCTCAGACGATAAATTTATCGAGAAGGATAAACAGATTATCGTTTCTGAGGTGATTGGTAACAAAATTATGGTTCGGGAGGTTGGAAGATAATGGGAAGTACAGCATCAAGCGTAGGTTTTATTATGTTCACCATCATTTTACTGTTTCTAATCATTACTTTTTTAAGATTTGTACCGTTGGGATTGTGGATTACGGCGCTCTTCAGTGGCGTAAAAGTATCCATCTTGACATTGGCGGGAATGAGAATTCGTCGTGTGCGTCCGGCAAGCATCGTCAATCCGATGATTAAGGCGACCAAGGCGGGCATCCCGTTGGCAATTGACAAATTGGAAGCCCATCTGCTTGCGGGCGGGGATGTCAACATGGTTGTTGACGCATTGATTGCGGCGCAAAGAGCGAATATCAATTTGGAATTCGAGCAGGCGGCGGCAATCGACTTGGCGGGTCGAGATGTACTTGAAGCGGTCAAGGTATCCGTTAACCCGAAAGTAATCGAAACACCGATTATTTCCGCGGTGGCAAAAGACGGTATTGAGGTAAAAGTTAAGGCAAGAGTTACCGTTCGAGCGAATATTGAGCGCTTGGTCGGAGGTGCCGGTGAAGAAACCATCATTGCCCGAGTCGGAGAGGGTGTCGTTACGACAGTCGGTAGCTCCGAAAGGCATAAGGATGTACTCGAAAATCCGGATAGAATTTCAAAGACCGTTCTTGAAAAAGGATTGGACTCCGGAACCGCATTTGAGATTTTGTCAATCGACATCGCGGATGTTGATGTCGGAAGAAATATCGGAGCACAGTTGCAGACCGACCAAGCGGAAGCCGACAAGAAAATTGCACAGGCGAAAGCGGAAGAAAAACGGGCGATGGCGATTGCGCAAGAGCAGGAGATGAAAGCTCAAGTGGTAGAAATGCAAGCGAAGTTGGTTGAAGCGGAGGCGAAAATTCCTCAAGCGATTGCAACCGCTTTTGAAAAAGGTTCATTAGGAATCATGGACTACTATAATATGAAAAATATTATGGCGGATACCAAGATGAGAGAGAGCATATCCAACCTAGAAGAATAGGGGGTGTCCATGGGCGTTATTTTTGGCTATCTGTTTTTTGTAGCTCTCATTGTTTCGATTGCCGGTATTAAAAGGCAAATTCATGACGGCTCACAAAAAAATGTAGACCGAATCCAAGGCAGACGAGCATCCGACCGCTCCAAAAGAGCGAAACAACAGAACAATTCGCTGGAAGAGTTTTTCTCGGGTGTCCTGGAACTCAAAGATGAAATTCGAAGAGAGTTGCTGCAACAGCAAAATACGGAGAAGTTCAATCAACAGTTACACAGAACCAATATACAAACGAAAAATCCGCTAATCAAGCCGGAAACGGAAGAGATAAAAGAGATTGTGCAACAACCTGCAAATGTCGATGCCGTTGATATTACCGAAACGGGAATCGCTAAGAAAAAAGGTAAAAAGCAAAATGTTATTTTATCCAAGAAAAGAACGCGATTGCAAAAAGCGATTATTTACAGCGAAGTGATTGGCAGACCGAAGTCATTACGATAAATGAAAAGGCGCATTGCGCCTTTTTCTTTTTGAAATTTACTGCGAGATGCGATTTTGAATTTTACAACTCCCTTTGAATATTCGTTTTGAGATTTATTGCGAGATTCAATTCGGTTTCCTTTTGATGACGAAAGTAATAAAGCGTAGAGAATAATAATGCCTTTTTCGTTCCGATGGAATGAAGAGATTCCGGAATTAACCCGATCTTCAAGCAAAGGGATGAAAATCTGTGGGAGGTTACATTCATAAGACGAGATATGCATTGTTGATTCGATATTCAAAAAATGGATTCTTAAAGCTTTTTATAAATTTCTTTTGTGATTAAATATGAGTTATGTTTTTATAACGGTCAAATTTTGTTTCTATATTTTTATTCTTTTTTTAATAATCTTGAATAATTGTTTGAAGGTTGGGTACAAATGTTTATACAGAAGGAGGGTAAGATGCTTAAAGAATTTAAAGAATTTGCCTTGAAAGGCAATGTAATGGACTTGGCGGTTGCGGTCATCATCGGAGGCGCGTTTGGAAAAATTGTTTCTTCGCTGGTCGATGACATCTTCATGCCGATTATCGGGAAGTTGACTGTCGGAACGGATTTTACGGCGTTGAAAATCGTTCTTTCGCCTGCCGTTGTTGAAAACGGTGAAGTGGTAACGCCGGAAGCGGCAATTTTATACGGAAACTTTATACAAAATGTCGTTGACTTTGTAATTGTTGCTTTCTGTATCTTTATGATTGTTAAGCTGATGAATGCGGCACAAAGAAAAAAAGAAGAGCCGCCTGTGGAAGAAGCACCGGCTACACCGGAAGATATCTTATTACTTAGAGATATCAAATCATTGCTTGAAAAGCAAACAGGAAAATAAAAAAATGAAAATGACTCCGTTGGCGGAGTCGTTTTTTTACGCAAAATTGACCATTCATTCTTTGATGTTAACAAGGATTCCGATTCTTAAAAAATTAAAAGAGATTTTTGTTTTATTCCGATGGACTTTGAGAATTTGATGTGATTTGAAAAAACTTCTTGCCGAATTGATATAAAGTTGCGTAAAAAATTTAATTTTTGATTTTTGATTGATGTGAGAGCATCCCCTACATTTGAAAGTTTTTAGCTTCTGAAATCGCTTGCTTATTCCAATGTGTTTGTGATATAATTATTATTAATGACGAAAGGAGATTTTTATGACTGATTTTATTGTTCTAAATAAATCGCAGGGCGTATTGACTATCACATTGGACAATCCGAAGACCTTGAATTCTTTGGATGACGGTATGCTTTTTCAATTAGGGGAAGCGATTGATAAAGCGGAAAATGATGATGAAGTCCGTGTGGTAATTATTACCGGCTCCGGAAAATCCTTTGTTGCAGGGGCGGACATCAAAGCGATGAGCGAAATGGATGCGGCGCAGGGGAAAAAATTCGGTGAAAAGGGAGCGGGTTTGTTCCGCAGAATTGAAAAACTTTCCAAACCGGTAATTGCGGCAATCAACGGATTTGCACTCGGCGGCGGTTGCGAATTGGCGATGGCTTGCGACATTCGTATCGCATCCAACAAAGCGAAGTTCGGACAGCCGGAAGTTTGTTTGGGTATCACGCCGGGATTTTCGGGAACGCAGCGTTTAGCTCGCATTGTCGGAATCGGAAAGGCGAAAGAACTTATTTTTTCCGGAAACATCATCGATGCACAAGAAGCATATCGCATCGGCTTGGTGGAGCAATTGGCGGAACCGGATGAGCTTTTGAATGTAGCGACGGAGCTTGCGAACAAGATCGCATCCAATGCGAAGACGGCGGTTCGTTATGCAAAAGAAGCCATCAATCGCGGTTTGCAAACGGATATCGATACGGGAATCGATATTGAAGTGGCGCTGTTTGCACTTTGTTTTGCAACGGAAGATCAAAAAGAAGGAATGAAAGCTTTTTTGGAAAAAAGAAATCCGAAGTTTTCTTAGGATGTTTTAATTGAAATTATAATCGTTATCATAGATTTTAATCTTGACGAATGCCCCGGCGATATGGTATGTTAATGTTAACGGTGGCATTTATAGTCTTAATTGCGGAGGTGCGTAATGAAAATTTGCGTTGTAGGAAACGGGACGATGGGTGCAGGAATTGTGCAGACTTTTGCACAAGCCGGATACACCGTTGTTATTAAAGCAAGAACAGAGGATTCTGTTACAAGAGCGATTGCAGGAATCGAAAAAGGCTTGACGAAGCTTGTTGAAAAAGGAAAACTTGAAGAGTCGAAAAAACAGGAAACCTTGAAAAATATTTCTTTCGTATTGGATTACGAAGGATGCAAAGATGCCGATTTGTTTATTGAAGCGGTTGCGGAGGACATTGAAACCAAAAAGGAAACTTTTACGGAAATTGCGAAGCATTGTAAAGCGGATGCGATTTTTGCGAGTAATACATCCTCTTTGTCAATTACGGAGATTGCGTCGGTAACCGACAGACCGGAAAAAGTGATTGGAATGCACTTCTTTAATCCGGTACCTATGATGAAATTAGTTGAAGTCATCAATGGGAAAAAGACTTCTCAGGAAATTTGCGACAAGATTTTCAAACTGGCGGAAGAGATCGGCAAAGTGCCTGTCATCGTTGATGAGGCACCGGGATTTGTCGTTAACAGAATTTTAGTACCGATGATCAACGAAGCGGTCGGTATTTTGGCGGATGGCATCGCGTCGGCTGAGTCGATTGACGAAGCGATGAAACTTGGGGCGAATCATCCGATGGGACCACTCGCTTTGGGCGATTTAATCGGTCTTGATGTCTGTCTTGCGATTATGGAGGTTCTATATAACGAGTTTGGAGATCCGAAATATAGACCGCATCCACTATTGAGAAAAATGGTTAGAGCGAATCAACTTGGAAGAAAAACCAAGCTTGGATTTTTCAGCTACTAATCCATCGACAGACAAAATAAAATAGATTTGAGATAAATAGAGGAGCATGGTGACAGGTAGCGGTAGTTGTAAGGAAGGGCATTTGTTGACTACCGTGAAGGTTAATCATGCCGAAAGAATGCTTGCCAAAACATTCTTGGGGAGTTGCACAAAGCCGCTCACTGTCATATTTAATTATGAGGCGCTATTTATGACTTTTTATTTTGTCATATTTAGCGTTTTTTATTTTGAAAGGAGAAAATATGAGAGAAGTAGTAATAGCGAGTGCTGCAAGAACACCGATCGGGTCATTTGGAGGAGCTTTGGCATCCGTTTCGGCGAGAGAGCTGGGAGTAGCTGCAGCGAAAGAAGCGATTCAGCGAGCAAAAATCACTCCGGATATGGTTGACGAGTCCATCATCGGAAATGTACTTTCTGCGGGACTTGGACAAAATGTGGCAAGACAGATTTCGGTTGATGCGGGAATTCCGGTTGAGAAGCCGGCGATGACCATCAATATCGTGTGCGGTTCCGGACTTCGCTCCGTATCATTGGCTGCGCAGATGATTGCACTTGGCGATGCGGACATCGTGTTGGCGGGTGGAACCGAAAACATGAGTCAGGCGCCTTATGTTGATAAATTGCAGCGTTGGGGACAGCGTATGGGAAATATGACGGTTGTGGACTCTATGGTAAACGACGGTTTGACCGACGCTTTCAACGATTATCACATGGGAATTACTGCGGAAAATCTTGCGGAAAAATACAATTTGACTCGTGAGATGCAGGATCAGTTGGCGGTAACAAGCCAAAATCGTGCTGAAAAAGCGAACAAAGAAGGAAAATTCGTTGATGAAATCGTGCCGATTACCATTTCTTCGAGAAAAGGCGATACGATTGTCGATAAAGACGAATATATCAAAGAAGGCATGACGGTTGAGAAAATGGAAAAACTGAAGCCGGCTTTCAAAAAAGACGGTACGGTTACTGCGGGGAACGCATCCGGAATCAATGACGGTGCGGCGATGCTCGTGCTTATGTCCAAAGAAAAAGCGGATGAGCTCGGCGTGGAGCCTTTGGCAACCATCGTTTCTTATGCAACAAGCGGTGTGGATCCGTCCGTGATGGGATACGGACCGGTACCGACTGTGGAAAAAGCATTGGAGAAAGCAAATCTCAAAATGGCGGACATCGAATTGATTGAAGCGAATGAGGCATTTGCGTCCCAAGCACTTTCCGTTGCAAAAGGATTGAACTTTGATATGGATAAGGTAAATGTAAACGGAGGAGCGATTGCGCTCGGACATCCGATCGGAGCATCCGGTGCACGAATCCTGACCACATTGCTTTATGAAATGAAACGAGCTGACAAAAAACTCGGACTTGCTACGCTGTGTATCGGTGGCGGTATGGGAACGGCAGTTATCGTTAAGAGATAGGACATCACACACAGCTCCTCGCAAGAGGAGCTGTATAGTGCATCATATATCAAACTTAAATAACAGGAGGAAAAGATGAATTTTAGTTTAAGCAAGGAGCAAGAACTCCTAAGAGAAATGCTGAGAGAATTTGCTCTAAATGAAGTCAAGCCGATTGCGGCGGAAGTTGATGAAGAAGAGCGATTCCCGGAAGAAACCGTAGAAAAAATGGTGAAAGTCGGAATGATGGGAATTCCGTTTTCAAAAGAATACGGTGGCGCAGGCGCTAATTATTTGGAATATGCGATGGCGATTGAAGAATTGTCCAAAGTTTGTGCAACAACCGGCGTAATCGTTTCAGCACATACTTCATTGGGTGCGGGTCCGATTGCGGAATGGGGAACGGAAGCGCAAAAGCAAAAATACTTGGTACCGCTTGCAAAAGGAGAGCATCTCGGAGCATTCGGATTGACGGAGCCGAATGCGGGAACGGATGCGGCAGGACAACAGACAACGGCAGTTCTTGATGGAGACCACTATATTCTCAACGGCTCAAAAATTTTCATTACAAATGCTATCTACGCTGATACATACATCGTGATGGCAATGACAGACAGAACGCAGGGGACAAGAGGTATATCAGCATTTATCGTGGAAAAAGGAATGGAAGGATTTTCATTCGGGCCAAAAGAAAAGAAAATGGGAATTCGTGGTTCGGCGACTTGCGAATTGATTTTTGAAAATGTTCGCGTGCCGAAAGAAAACCTGCTCGGCAAAGAAGGACAGGGATTCAAAATCGCAATGAAAACTTTGGACGGCGGACGAATCGGTATCGCTGCGCAGGCGCTCGGTATTGCACAAGGTGCAATCGATGAGACCGTCACTTATGTAAAAGAGAGAAAGCAATTCGGACGCTCTATTGCACAATTCCAAAATACACAATTCCAACTTGCCGATATGCAGGCGAAAGTCGATGCGGCAAGATTGCTTGTATATCGAGCGGCGGATGCGAAGGACAAGGGATTATCCTACGGTGTGGAAGCGGCGATGGCAAAATTGTTCGCAGCGGAAACAGCGATGGAAGTAACGACAAAATGCGTGCAGCTCTTCGGTGGATACGGATACACAAGAGAATATCCGGTAGAGCGCATGATGCGAGATGCAAAAATCACAGAGATTTACGAAGGAACTTCTGAAGTTCAGCGTATGGTAATTTCAGCAAGCCTATTCAAATAGTAGAAGGAGAAAATGATGAAAATAGTAGTTTGTATAAAACAGGTTCCAGATACTACCGAGGTAAAGCTGGATCCGAAAACCGGAACATTGATTCGAGACGGCGTGCCTTCCATCATCAACCCGGACGACAAAGCCGGATTGGAAGCGGCACTTCAAATAAAAGACAAAATCGGTGCTCATGTAACCGTATTATCTATGGGACCGATGCAAGCGGACATCGCGCTTCGTGAAGCATTGGCGATGGGAGCCGACCATGCGATATTGCTTTCAGACAGAGCATTTGCAGGTTCGGACACTTGGGCGACATCTTCCGCACTTGCGGGAGCACTTCGCAAAATGGATTACGATTTGATTATTGCGGGAAGACAGGCAATCGACGGCGACACCGCACAGGTTGGACCACAGATTGCGGAACATCTTCACATTCCATCCATCAGTTATGTGGAAGAAATTGAAGCAAAAGAAGGCGAAATCATCGTGAAGCGTTCTTTTGAAGACGGATACCAAATGTTGAAAGCAAAGACTCCTTGTCTTATTACGGCATTGAAAGAATTAAACGAGCCGCGCTACATGCACATTCGAGGAATTTTTGAATCCTTCGAGGAAGGCAAAGTGGAAATCTGGTCGGTAAATGATATTGAAGTGGACATGGCAAATCTGGGATTGAAAGGTTCACCGACAAAGGTTAAAAAATCATTTACCAAAGGTGCAAAAACGGCAGGAAAACTGTTCGATGTACCGGCGCAAGAAGGTGCTCAGATTATTGTGGATAAGCTACAAGAAAAATACTTGCTGTAATAAAGGGAGGAACTATGTTTTCAGAATACAGAGGAATAATGGTATTTATCGAGCAGCGTGACAATGAAATTCAAAAAGTGTCAATGGAATTGCTCGGTAAAGGTAGAGAACTTGCAGATACATTAGGAGTATCTGTAACAGCGGCTGTTTTGGGATATAATATTGAAAATTTATCAGCGGATTTGATTTCACATGGAGCGGACAAAGTTATTTTGGTCGATAACGAAATGTTGAAATTATATTTGACAGAGCCATATACAAAAGCATTATACAATGTGATTCAGGATCAAAAACCGGAAATCGTACTTTTCGGAGCGACATCCATCGGTAGAGATTTGGCACCGAAAGTTTCCGCGCGCGTTCACACCGGATTGACTGCGGACTGCACAAGTCTTGAAATCGAAGAAGAGACAAGAAATCTGTTGATGACTCGTCCGGCATTCGGCGGAAATATCATGGCGACCATCATCTGTCCGGATTTCAGACCGCAAATGAGTACCGTAAGACCGGGCGTAATGCAAAAAATGAATGCCGACCCGAGCAGAAAAGGCGAGGTCATCAAATTTGATGCCGGCTTGGTAGAAGCGGATAGAAATGTTGAGATTTTAGAGTATGTAAAAGAAACCAAAGCCAAAGCGAATATCGAAGAAGCGGGAATTCTTATTTCAGCAGGTCGTGGTGTCGGCAGCAAAGAAAACATCGAGCCGCTCTACGAACTTTCCGATACGGTTGGCGGATTGGTTTCCGGTTCTCGTGCGGTAATCGACTCCGGATGGCTTGACAAAGAAAGACAGGTTGGACAAACCGGAAAAACCGTTCGTCCGGAAGTATATTTTGCTTGCGGAATCTCCGGAGCGATTCAGCATATCGCCGGAATGGAAGAGTCCGAGCTTATCATCGCAATCAACAAAAATCCGGAAGCGCCTATTTTTGAAATCGCGGATGTCGGAATCGTCGGCGATGTGGCAAAAGTAGTACCGCTCGTTACGGAGCTTATTAAAAAAGTAAAAGCGGAACAAAAAGAAAAATAAGATACTGAAGATAAAACGCTATTTGGTGACGAGTAGCGTTTTTTATTTTGATTTCTAAAATTTATTTTCAAAGCGCTTGCAGGAATGATGTAGGTAGGTCGTATCAATGTAACGGGGAGTATAGGATTTATTTGGAATACCTTGTTAGCAAATATACGAATATGATATAATCGAAAATATAAAAACGATAGGTTGGAGAATTGTTTTAGGAATTGAAGATTTATGTAATACTAATACCTAATACACTACAGAAAAATTATTCTTTTCCGTTCCTATGGAACGGCGGAACGGTGGGGTCACCGTTCCCTACAAGGTGAGAAACAAAGAACAGTTATTCAAAATACAAATTGTTGATAACTCTGTTTTTTATAGGTTTTAGGATAATTCTATAAGAATAAGAAATCAAAAACAGAAACAGTTTTTCGATAAAGATTCTAAAAAACGGTTGTTATTAAACACGACTTACCGAAAAAGATAGACACCATTTTACATATCAGTATTAAACATGAAGCGATGATTGCAGCATTTTGCTTAGTTGAAAGAATAGAGATAGGTGAATCATGATAAGAGTAAATAATGTTTCAAAAGTATATAGGATAAGACAGCAGACCGATAAAGGGCTTTTCAACAATCTGTTCAAAGGAAACTATAAGAATGTCGAAGCGGTGAAGAATATCAGTTTTTGTATTGAAGCGGGAGAAAGGGTTGGCCTCATCGGACTAAACGGTGCGGGCAAAACAACCACATTGAAAATGTTGGCCGGCCTGATTCATCCGACGCAAGGAACCATTGATGTCAACGGATTTGACCCGAAAAAGTTGAAGAATGAATACTTGATGGAAATCGGCTTAGTGATGGGAAATAAGAGCCAATTATGGTGGGATATTTCTTCATACGATTCTTTTTTGTTGGAAGGATGCATCTATGGACTCGATACAAAAGAAATCGAGCGAAGGATTGAAGAACTGTCCGATCTTCTCGATGTCAAAGAATTGCTGAAAACTCCAGTTCGAAAGCTGTCACTGGGCGAAAGAATGAAAATGGAACTTATTTTAGTGTTGCTGCATGAGCCGTCGATTCTGTTATTGGACGAGCCGACCTTGGGACTGGATATTATTTCGCAAAAGAAGTTGAGGGAATTTATCAACCGATATAATTTTGAACGAAAAGCAACGATGCTCATTACAAGCCATAATATGAGAGATGTTGAAGAATTATGTGATCGAGTAATCGTCATCAATCAAGGCTCCATTATCTATGACGGTCTTATTGAAGATTTGAAAGAGTATAAGGCAGAAAGTGATTTTGAGGAAATTATTTCAACATTACTTGGAGGAAATTCGGAAGAATGAGAATACAAAATGCGGCATTTAAATTAAAAAGAAGCGAATTTACAATCTATCGAAGCAATATCTATATGAATTTTCTGTTCGGTTGCGTTCCGATATTGGTGTACTTGTTTTTATGGAAAGTGATATATGGAAACAATCTATCCGTTGTAGGCGGATATTCCTATCAGCAGATGATTACATATTATGTTCTGGTTTCGCTATTGTCTGAGGTGTTAGATGTTCGAGCGAATACGATAAGGCTTTCCGAAATAATCCAAGACGGCTCTATTCATAATTATATGTTGAAGCCAATCGGATTTTTTTCTTTGAATTTCAAATTGTATCAAGCGGAGAAAATAATATATTTGACAAGTATTTTAGTACCTTATGCAATTTTATGTCTCCTCCTTCAGAATTACATTTATTTGAAAGTCAGCCATCTGCCATTTTTTATTATTTCATTGTGTATTGCATTTGTGTTGAAGTATTTTATGGGCTGTATTTTGGGTTTGCTGACGACTTGGATTGAAGAAATATCCGGCCTGTTGGATCTTTGGAACAATATTGAAAGATTTCTATCGGGCGGATTGATTCCTTTATCCGTGTTACCTCGCAAAATATTTACAATTCTTTCTTTTTTACCGTTTAAATATATGCTTTTTGTTCCCGTCGATATTTATATGGGAAATATGGATTTGTTTGAAATCTATAAAGCGCTGTCGATTCAAATTGTTTGGTGTATTCTTTTCGGTTGCTTGCTTTTGGTTGTAAAAAAGAAGGCCTTTGAAAAATATTCCGGTTATGGTTCATAGGAGAGTACAAGTGAAATATATTAAACTATATCTAAGTTTTATTAAAAACAGTTTCAGACGAGATACAATGTATCGATTTAATTTATTCGTAAATATGTTTACGGTCGTATTGGGATATCTTTCGAATATTTTATTCTACTATTTTTTGTATGATGCGGGAATAGAGAACATATCCGGTTGGACGCGATACCAAATATATATTTTGCTGGCATCGGTATGGATAATCGATTCCGTTTTCGGTGGATTATTCTTTTTCAACTTGATTCGAGTTCCTTCAAAAGTCAAGAATTATGAACTGGATGGCATATTAACGAAACCGGTAAATTCGATTTTTATGATAGCGTTAAGGCAATGTAATTTCGGATTGTTTGCCGGAGTGTTTTTTGGAATTGGATTTTTGGTTTATTCATTGATACAGGGAAATATTCAGATTCAGTTCGTCAATCTGCTCTATTATGTCATTTTAATTTTATGCAGCGTCATGATATTGTTCAGCATTTTGCTTATAATGGTTACTTTTTCATTGAGATTCGTAAGAATTCAGGGATTGATTCAGATGTTTTGGGCGATGATGGATATCGGCAAAAATCCGCATTCGATTTATCCAAGCTCATTAAGGATGTGTTTTTTATTCATCATACCCGCTATCACAATATATAACTTTCCGGCTCAAGTTTTGATGGATACTTGCTATATTCCCGGTATGAATATTGGGAGTGCATCATTAACGGCGATAGTTATTACGCTGGTTTTGACAGCAACGGCGATTCTGTACTTTAAAAAGTCATTAAAATTTTATTATCAATAGGGATAAAGATTTTTCAATCGCCGTTTTCAACATGAACAAATTGCAATAGAATCTCTTGTAACTCTTAATTTTTCGTGACTGTTGTGCTATAATAAATTATTGAATGGAGCGCAACGCTCAAATGTAGAAATGGAGAGAATTATGTCTGAGAAAAAAATCATACTCAGTGGCATTCAGCCATCAGGAATCATCACTATCGGAAATTACTTGGGCTCGTTATCCAATTGGGTAAAGTTGCAAGATGAATATAACAACTATTTTTGTATCGTGGATTTGCATTCGATTACCGTACCGCAAGACCCGACTGAGCTTCGCAAAAAGACTTTGCTGCTTTTGGCACAATATTTGGCGGCGGGCATCGACCCGGAAAAGAGCACGATTTTTATTCAGTCGCATGTTCCGCAACATGCCGAGTTGTCGTGGATTTTATCGACCATCAGCTACATGGGCGAGCTTGGTCGAATGACTCAGTACAAGGAGAAATCGTCCAAGGGCGGAGAAAATCTGAATTCGTCTTTGTTTATGTATCCCGTTTTGATGGCGGCGGACATTTTGCTTTACAATTCCAATCTGGTGCCGGTTGGAGAAGACCAAAAACAGCATTTGGAATTGACGCGCGATGTGGCGCAGCGATTTAACGGACGCTTCGGCGAAACCTTCAACATTCCGGAGCCGTATATTCCGAAAGTGGGCGCAAGAATCATGGACTTGCAGGAGCCGAGCAAAAAGATGAGCAAGTCGAGCGAAAATCCGAACAGTTTCATCTCGATGGTGGATGATGACAAGACGATTTTGAAGAAAATCAAAAAGTCAGTGACGGATTCCGTCGGGGTCGTTGCGTACAATGATGAGCAGCTCGGAATTAAAAATCTGATTGAAATTTATGCGACCCTTACCGGCAAGTCAACGGAGCAAATCGTTTCGGATTATGAAGGCAAGGGCTACGGACAGTTCAAAACCGATGTTGCCGAAGCCGTCATCATGGGCATCGGACCGGTGCGCGACAAGGCTTTTGACTTGCTGAAGAACGAAGATTATTTGGAAAAGATTTATAAAAAAGGAGCCGAAAAAGCGAAAGCCGCAGCACAAAAAATGCTGGATGATGTTTATGAAAAAATCGGATTTGTGAAGAGATAATGGGAATGGGAATTTTATTTGGGATATTACTTGCTCTCGACCAAGCGTCGAAGCATTGGGCAAGAGAAATTTTGCAACCGAAGGGGAGCATTTCAATTATCGGGGACTTTCTGCATCTCACCTATGTTGAAAATCGCGGGGCGGCGTTCGGCATATTGCAGGGACAGGCATTCTTTTTCGGAGTGGCGACCGTTGTGGCGATAGTTTTGCTGCTGAGCTATTATCGCAAACAAAAAAATAAAAATGCGAAACAGCTTCTTTTCCTGCGCATCATCATTACCGGCATTTTAGCCGGCGCATTCGGCAATTTGATTGACCGTCTGTGGTTGGGATTCGTTACCGACATGATTGATGTCAAAGGAATTTGGACATTCGTGTTCAATGTTGCGGATATCTATGTGGTATGCGGAACATTTTTACTCGCGTTTTACATTTTGAAATACGATGCCGAAAAGTGATGAGCGATTTCAAAAAATATATAAAAATTCTTTTTTCTACTTTCAAAAATGAGTCGGATGATATATAATAGTCTATAATGAGAACGGTTTTCTGGGGGTTGTGTACGCAGAGAACGGACGAATGGAGGAAGTATGAAAAAAGTATTAGTTACAGGTGGACTTGGACAAATCGGAACGGAATTGATAATGGAGCTTCGTGCTCGCTATGGCGGGGAGAATGTTATTGCCAGCTCAATCGAAAGCGATTGTCCGGATTTTATTAAAGAAACGGGAGTATATCACAGCTTGGATGTGCTCGATGCGAAAAAGCTCGCGGAGATTTGCGACAAATATCAAATCAATCAAATCGTACATCTTGCGGCGATTCTTTCCGCGGTGGGCGAGCACAAACCGCAACTTGCTTACTCCGTCAACATGAACGGCTTGTTCAATGTGCTTGAAGTGGCAAGAGAAAAAAATATTGCCGTCTTTACTCCGAGTTCTATTGCGGCATTCGGTCCGTCAACGCCGAAAGAAATGGTTCCTCAAGATACGATTCAAAGACCGACGACCATGTACGGCGTGACCAAAGTGGCGGGTGAATTGCTATGTGATTATTACCATCAACGATTCGGTGTCGATACGAGAGGTGTTCGATTCCCCGGATTGATTTCATACAAGACATTGCCGGGCGGCGGAACGACGGATTATGCCGTTCACATTTACTATGAGGCAATCAAAAACAAAAAATATCTTTCCTTTATTAAAGAAGGAACCAAGATGGATATGATGTATATGCCGGATGCCATCAAGTCCATCATCGATTTGATGGAAGCGGACGGCAGCAAGCTGATTCATCGAAATGCGTTCAATGTGACCGCGATGAGTTTTGCACCGGAAGAAATTGCGGCGGAAATCAAAAAACTGATTCCGGATTTTGAATTCGGATACGATGTAGACCCGATTCGACAAGCGATTGCGGATTCTTGGCCGGATTCGTTGGACGATTCTGCGGCAAGACAAGAATGGGGATGGAATCCGGAGTATGATATTACTAAAATGACCAAGGATATGATTGAAAAATTGAGCCAAAAACTCAGCGTTGAAAAATAGGAGGGAATATGTCAGTACATGATATGAATCAGCTCAAAGCAAAAGTGGATGAGTTGAAGAAAAACGGATTGTTCAAAGAAGTTCGTTCCATCGACGGACCCAATGAAGCGGAAATTGTACTTGACGGAAAGAGAGTAATCAATCTTTCGTCCAACAATTACCTTGCATTTGCAAATCATCCGCGTTTGAAACAAGCAGCCAAGGATGCGATTGACAAATACGGAGCGGGTGCAGGCGCGGTGCGACCGATTATCGGAAATATGACGATTCATGACGAATTGGAAGAATTGCTTGCGAAATTCAAAAAAGAAGAAGCGGTTCTCGTTTTCCAATCCGGATTTAACTGTAATGCGGGAACGATTCAAGCGGTGACCGACGAGCGTGATTTGATTCTCTCTGACGAACTCAACCATGCCTCCATCATCGACGGAGCAAGATTATCCAAGGCGAAAAAATCGACTTTCAAACATTCGGATATGCAGGATTTGGAGCGTATTCTAAAAGAAAATCGTGATAAATACGAAAATGTGCTCATCATCACCGACGGTGTATTCTCCATGGACGGCGATATTGCAAAATTGCCGGAGATTGTGGAGCTTGCCGAAAAATACAACTGCATGACCTATGTGGATGATGCACATTCCAGCGGAGTGCTCGGCGAATCCGGAAGAGGAACGGTTGACCATTTTAACTTGCATGGTCGAGTGGATTTCACAATCGGAACTTTGTCCAAAGCAATCGGCGTGGTCGGCGGATATGTTGCCGGAAAGAAAGTGACGATTGAATGGCTCAAAAATCGCGGCAGACCTTTCCTGTTCTCGACAGCGATGACACCATCAGCGGTCGGCTCCTGTATCGAAGCCATCAAAATGTTGATGGAAAGTACCGAATACACCGACAAGCTATGGGATAATGCACGATATTTCAAAGAGAAGATTTCGAAGTTGGGTTACAATATTGGAGAGAGTGAGACACCGATAACTCCGGTTATCATCGGCGATGAAGAATTGACCGGCAAATTCTCGAAACAGCTTTTTGAAAACGGATTGTTTGTCAGTCCGATTATCTTCCCAACCGTACCGAAAGGAACAGCGAGAGTTCGTTGCATGGTAACGGCGGGACATACCAAAGAGCAGCTTGACCAAGCGGTGAGCATCTTTGAAAAAGTTGGAAAAGAAATGGGTATTTTGAAATAAAACCTAGACTGCAATGGGAAATTGATATTTTTTAGTAGAAACGGATAAGCAGATTTACCTTCTTGAGGTTAAGGGAGAAGATAGGTTCATCGCTTACTTCCCTTGTGCAAAAATTTATAAAAAATAGTTTCCTGTCAGCATATATGGTAAAATAGGCGCAGAAGTTTTTTGGGAATACTTTTTCTCAAAGAGCTTCTGTATTTTTGTTCTATGCTTTACAAATACTCTTTAATAATCTATAATAAAAGCGTAAATGTAAAGAAGGTGACATAATGAACCCTTTAGAAAAATACTTTTTAGAAAATAACATTATTACGAATAAACAGGCGGAAGAGATAGGCATCAAAAGGCATATCTTAGCTTCGCTTGTTCAAAAAGGTGAGCTTGAAAGGATCAAAAATGGCGTCTATAAGAAAAAAGATGCCGTAGATGATGACTTTGCCGCCATATCGCTTAACAATGAGCAATTAGTCTTTTCTTTCCATACAGCTTTGTATCTTCTTGGATTTAGTGACAGAACACCTAATGTTTTTCATATCTCTGTGCCGCAGGGATATAATTCAGGGCATATCAAACGGAAATTTCCAAATATAAAGGTGCATTATGTAAAGAAAGATTTTTTTCATTTAGGCATTATTAGGACAAAAACACCGCTCGGCGCTTCTGTTAAATGCTATGACATGGAAAGGTGTATCTGCGATATTGTTTTGGAAAGGAAGTCCGTTGATAAGCAGATATTTATCGATGCGATGACGGGATACTTTAAGAGTAAAGACAAGAATATCAGAAGTCTGATCAAATACAGCAGGATTCTTGGCATTGAAGATGAAATTAGAAAATATACGGAGATTTTATAAATGATAGATTCGGAAAGTTTGAAAGGCAAAATAAGAAATATTGCAAATGCTAAAAATCTCAGATCGCAGGAAGTTCTGCAAATGTTTTTCTTTGAAAGATTCTTAGAAAGACTGTCAAAATCCGAGTACAAATTTAATTTTGTTATCAAAGGCGGACTTCTTATATCTTCTATGATTGGCATTGATAACCGTACTACGATGGATATGGATACCACCATAAAAGGCGTGCCGTTGAAGGAAGATGTTATACGAAAAATTGTTTCGCAAATTATAAATGTAGAAGTAGGTGACGGTATAGAATTTGAAATGACGGATATAGGTCATATACGAGAAGAAGATGAATACGAAAACTTCAGAGTTCGTTTAACAGCTCACTTTGGCAAAATTAAAAATGACATGAAGATTGATATTACAACAGGAGATGCCATTACCCCAAAGGAGCTCGAATATCTATATCCTTGTATGTTCCAAGAGGAAAGTATTAGGGTTTTGGCATATCCGCTTGAGACGATATTGGCTGAAAAATACGAGAGTGTTATTAAAAGAAATATCTCCACAACAAGGATGAGAGATTTTTACGATCTATATTATTTATATAACTTAAGAAAAGAGGAAATTGACTTTGGCATTCTAAAACAGGCGATTATTTCAACTGCGAACAGAAGAGAAAGTTTGTCGTTTATGAAACAGGCAATGGAAATTATTGAAGACATACAAGAGGACGATTACCTTCAAGAATTATGGAAGGTATATTTAGCGGACAATCTTTATGTGGGCGATTTAGATTTTTCGGAAACTGTAAAAGTGATTGAGATTATAGCGGCGAAAAATGCTTTATAGAGAGCAAAATTATGGCGTTCGCATTACAAATGCGCTTTAATTTTTGTCAAAAATTATTTTGAATTGTTGTAATGAGCTGCCACTAACTAATAATCAATAAGAAATCGAATCATCGAGCCCTTAGTAAATCGAATTGAAATCCACGAAAATAAAAAATGGACAATGGCTCAAGGCTGTTTATTTCAACATTCCTTTTATTAAAAGGATTTGAATTATTAGCTGGATAATTTGAATACGGTCGACAAAGTGGTTTTTGTATGTTTTTCATAAGTAAAGAGTAGGTTTTTTAGTACAGGTGTGGTATAATTTATGGATAGGAGAGATGAAAATGGACTGGATTGAAGTAAAAGCATCCGTCAATCGCGAGGCGGTGGATGCGGTAACCGAAATTTTTTATGAATTCGGCGCGGGTGGCGTATCGGTGGATGAGCCGATTGAGCAATATATCGAAAATGAAAATATTTATTGGGATTATATTGATGAAAGCAAAATCGATCGTAATGTCGAGAGCAAGGTGATGGCATATTATTCCACCTTGGAAGAAAATTTGGAGCAAAAAATCCAAAAAATAAAAAGTCGAATCGAAAATCTGTCCGAATTCGGATTGACAGTCGGCTCGGCAAAAGTCGAAACGGCGATTTGCAAACAAGAGGATTGGGAAAATTCTTGGAAACAATTTTTCAAACCGATAAAAGTAACCGATAAAGTGGTCATCAAACCGCAATGGGAAGAATATGAAGCGCAACCGGACGAAATCGTGATTCATATCGATCCCGGCATGGCATTCGGAACGGGCAGTCACGAGACGACGAGTATGTGTATCGAGGCGCTTGAGAAAAATATCCGACCGAAAGCCGAAGTTCTCGATGTCGGAACGGGCAGCGGCGTGTTGTCGATTGCTTCGGCATTGCTTGGCGCGGAAAAAATCGTCGGCGTTGATTTGGATCCCGTTGCCGTTGAGGTCGCCAAAGAAAATATTTTGCTCAACCATGTGGAAGACAGGGTTGAAATCAAATATGGCGATTTGGTGAAAGCAATCACCGGAGAATATGACATCGTCGTAGCGAATATCATTGCGGAAGCGATTTTGATATTGCTCGACAGCGATGTAAAATCCTATTTGAAGCCGAGCGGAATTTTTATTTGCTCCGGCATCATTCGTGAAAAAGAACAAGTCATCCAAGACAAATTATCAGAGCTTGGATTTAATATAAGAGAAGTAGAAAGAAAAGGGGAATGGATTTGCATTACCTCGACGATATAAAATGGACCGATTTATAGCAAACCGAATGGATATAGACAAAGCCTATATCACATCCAAAGATGAAATCACGCATATTGCAAAGACTTTGCGCATGCAGGTCGGCGATGCGATGGAGATAACCGATGGCGCGGGAAATTTGTTTGTTGGAGAAATTTTTTCCATCGACAACAAAGAGATTGCCGTTTCGTTGATTCAAAAAATGGACGAATCGGGCGAGCTCGATACGAAAATCATCGTATATCAAGGCATTCCCAAGTCGCAAAAGATGGATTTAATCGTTCAAAAATTGACCGAAATCGGCGTGTCCGCCATCGTTCCCGTTCGATTTGAACGCTGCGTCAGAATCATCAAAGAAAAAGAAGAGAAGGAAAACATTCGATGGCAACGCATTGCCCAAGAGGCAATCAAACAATCCAAACGAACCGTTATTCCTCAAATCAGTTATTCTCAATCGATATCCGATTTGGAATCGGCAATCAAAAGTCATGATTTAAGCATTCTTTGTTTTGAAAACGAAGAAAAAATCGGTATCAAGGAGATTTTGAGAACAATGGATAGCAAGCCGAAAACCGTCGGTTTGATTATCGGGCCGGAGGGTGGAATCACCGACGAAGAGTGTCGAGAGCTGATTGGCTTCGGCGCAAAATCCGCCTCATTGGGCAAAACGACTTTAAGAACGGAGACAGCCGCCATCGTAGGGGCCGGTGTCATATCTTATGAACTGGAATAGGAGAACAAATGCTGTATAAGGAATACTCGGATTATCTACAAAAGAAATACAAGAAAAAGGTATATAAAATTCCAATCAATTTGCCGACAACCTGTCCCAATATTGACGGAGAAGTGAGCTACAACGGATGCACTTTTTGTGCGGAAGTGGGAACCGGCTTTGAATGTCTGTCCAGCGATTTGTCCGTTGGCGAACAGTTGGACAAGAATATCAAATATATCGGCGAAAAATACAATGCCTCAAAATTCATTGCATATTTTCAGAACTACACGAACACCTATATGCCTTTTGAGCAATTCAAAGACTATATAAAGGAAGCTTTGCGAGATGATGTTGTCGGCATTTCAATTTCGACAAGACCCGACTCCATCAACGACAAGCATTTGGAATATTTGTCGATGATAAAAGAAATGTACCAAACCGATATTTCCATCGAGTTGGGATTGCAGAGTGCGAATTACAAAACGCTGAGCAAAATCAATCGCGGTCACAGTCTGGCGGAATTTATCGATGCGGTGAATCGAATTCGAAAATATGATTTTGAAATCGTCGTGCATGTGATACTCAATCTGCCGTATGACGATATGGACGATGTGATTGAAACGGCGAAAATTTTGAGCGCGCTCAATATCGACAGCGTAAAAATTCACAGTCTATATATTGCCAAAAATACTGAAATGGCGGCGCAATATCTTCGAGGCGAGCTGGATTTAAAGACTGCCGAAGATTATGTTGAAAAAGTGGCGACCTTCCTGTCTTATCTGAAAGAAAATATTGTCATTCAGCGACTTGCGGCGAGAGCGCCGGAGGAAGAAACGCTGTTCTGCAATTACGGCATGTCTTGGTGGAAGCTCAAAGAGATGATTGAGGAGTATATGAAAAACAATCATATCATTCAAGGAATGAATTGCGATTATCTGAATGGAAAAGCTGTTCGAAAGTTTTTCTAATAGCAAAAGAAATCCGCAAAAGAATAAAAATTGAAAAGAATTTCTGTGGCAAATCGTTTTTTGGTATAAGACTTTTGCAACAGTTTTTAAAAACGAAAAAAGAAATCGTCGAGGCGATTTCTTTTTTCGTAGTGTGCTCGGCATGGGCAATAACTTGGTGGTGAAAGTCCACTACAGGC
>JAUNKE010000031.1 GCA_030532905.1 Peptostreptococcaceae bacterium | reverse complement strand
TGGCTTGCTCTTATGAGTTTGCCATTTTTTTAGGGGCTATTTTGCAACAGCCCCTCATTTTTTAATCTGTTTTAACAGCTTCTTTTTTTAACGATTCTGATATGCTTTCAAGCCTTCTTTCAAGCAGTTCATCGCCTTTGTCAAGGCATTGGCTTCAAGTACATAAGCGATACGCGCTTCATTTTTTCCAAGTCCTTTTGTCGAATAGAAACCTTCCGCCGGTGCCATCATGACCGTTTCACCGTTGAGATCGAATTCTTTCAACATCCAGATGATGAAGTCTTCGGCATCCTCCACCGGTAATTTTGCAATCGCGTACAATGCACCTTTCGGCTCTTCCACGATAACGCCCGGCATTTCTTTGAGCGCCTTATACACGATGTCGCGACGGTTTTTGTATTCGTCACAAACTTCTTTGTAGTATTCATCGTTCATTTTGTAAAGCTCAGCCGCACCCATTTGGTCAATGGTCGGAGCACAAAGTCTTCCTTGGCAAAGTTTTAGAATTTGAGCGATAAGTGCTTTGTTTTTGGAAGCGATTGAACCGATTCTCGCTCCGCAAGCGCTGAATCGTTTGGAAACCGACTCGATTAGAATAACGCGGTCTTCAATATCCTTCATTGCGCCGAAGCTGGTATGCACTTCGCCGTCGTACACGAATTCACGATATACTTCGTCGGAGATTATATACAAATCTTTTTCTTTTGCAATATCCGACAACATACGAATTTCATCCTTCGTGTAAACCACACCGGTAGGATTTCCCGGGTTGGAAAGCAGAATTGCCTTTGTTCTCGGTGTAATTGCGGCAAGCACTTCTTCTTTGGATGGAAGATGGAATCCGTCTTCCGCTTTTGTCGTGATGGAATTGATTTTTACGCTGACGGTGGATGCAAAACCGTTGTAGTTGGTGTAGAACGGCTCCGGAACAAGCACTTCGTCATCGACATCGCAAACTGCAAGCATCGCGAACATCAAGCCTTCGCTACCGCCGTTTGTAATCAGAATTTCATCTTTCTCAAAATGCATACCGTTCTTTTTGTAGTATTCGATAATTGCATCAATCAATTCCGGAATACCTTGAGAAAGTGCATACTCCAGCACCTCTTCATCAAAGGCGCGCACTGCATCAAAAAATACTCTCGGTGTTTTTACATCGGGCTGTCCGATATTCAGATGATAGACCTTTTTTCCTTTCGCTTTCGCTTCTTGTGCAAACGGAACGAGTCTTCTTACAGGAGAAGATTGCATATCCTCAATTCTTTTTGAAAATTTCATGATAACCTCCTAAAAATATTCTATACATCCTAATAATAACATACTAAAATCAAAATTGAAAGCGGATAGCACAAAAGATGGAAATAAAAATTCCGGAAAGATTTTCGGCAAAGATTTTTACAAAAGCTTTATAAAGAATCCATTTGTTTTAACGAAAATATGATATAATAATTTCGTGGAGGTGACTATGGAAAAATCGAATGTCATGGTTTGTGTGACGGATCAGAAGAAATGCGACCGATTGATTTATAATGCGATGGAGCAAATCGACGAAAAGAAATCTGATATTTTTGTTATACACATCCTCAAGAACAGTGTGATTACCGATGAAGAATCCGGAGAAGCGTTGGAATATCTCATTCATCTGTGCAATCAATTCAAAGCGAGCGTATCGATTTTGAAGGCGGATAATATAAAGGAAGCTTTGCTGAAATTTGCCAAAGAGCATCGGATTCACAAGATTATTATGGGCGAGAGCAGAAATGCGGACCCGAAAACCAGTGTGATTTATGAACTGAAGGACGAATTAGGGGATGCGACGGAAATCGTTGTGGTACCTACAAAATAGTAAAGGAGAAGAGATGAAAAAAACAAATGCTTGGGAAACTTTGACCGCGACAAAGGAAAAAGCGGTTGATAAATTTGCGAAGGAGTACATGGATTTTTTGGATGCGTCCAAAACGGAGCGTACTTGTGCGAAGGAAATTATTAAGCAGGCGAAGGAAAACGGATTTGAAGATTTGGATGCTTTAGTAAAAAAAGGAAAGAAACTTGTTCAAGGGCAAAAGGTTTTTGCGGTCAATCGTGAAAAATCGGTGGCTCTTTTTGTAATTGGAAAGAATTCTTTGGAGAACGGATTCAATTTGGTGGGCTCGCACATCGATTCACCGCGATTGGATTTGAAACAGAATCCGCTTTATGAAGACGGCAATATGGCACTTCTTAAAACGCATTACTACGGCGGAGTCAAAAAATATCAATGGGCGACCATTCCGCTTGCGCTGTACGGTGTCGCATTTGATGAGAACGGCAAAAAAGTTGAAATCTCAATCGGCGACGATGAAAAAGATCCTGTATTCTTCATCAATGATTTGCTGATTCATCTGTCGGCGGATCAGTTGCAGAAAAAAGCGTCGGAAGTCATCAACGGCGAGCAGCTCAATGTGGTTGTCGGAAACAAGCCGGCGAAAAATGTGGAGAAAGAGCCGATTAAAAATGCGATTTTGGATTTGTTGAAGAAAAAATATAATTTGAGTGAAAAGAGCTTTTTGACTGCGGAATTTGAAATCGTGCCGGCAGGAAAGGCGAGAGAGGTCGGGTTTGACCGCTCGATGATTGCCGCTTACGGTCATGACGACAGAGTGTGTGCATTTACAAGTCTCAAGGCGATTTTAGATGTGAAAAAGCCGGTTCAAACCGCATGTGCAATCTTTATGGACAAGGAAGAGGTCGGCTCTCAAGGAAATACCGGTATGGAGTCGAAGTTCTTTGAAAATTGTTTGGCGGAATTGATAGCGCTTGAAGGCGGATACTGCGAGCTCAAACTCAAAAGAGCGTTCAAAAACGGAAAAGTGTTGTCGGCGGATGTGAATTGCTGTTTGGATCCGAGCTTCCCGGAAGCGACCGAGAAAAACAACACGGCGACTCTCGGCGACGGCGTGGTGCTGACAAAATACACCGGCTCCAGAGGAAAGGGCGGCTGCAGCGATGCCAATGCGGAATATCTGCATGAGGTTGCCACCGTCTTTGACAAAAACAAAGTCGTATGGCAGACCGGAGAACTCGGCAAGGTTGACCAAGGCGGCGGCGGAACCATCGCATATATTTTGGCAAACTACGGCGCCGAAGTTGTGGATTGCGGTACACCGGTACTCAGCATGCATGCGCCGCACGAGTTGGTGAGCAAAATCGATGTCTATATGACTTATCAGGCATACTATCATTTTTCAAAATAGAAAGTCCTGAAACATAAAACCTAAAATCATACGGAATTTGAAAAGATGCGATAGAATCGAAAAGGATTCTTCGGAATCGGCTTTCAAAAGCGAAAAAATGTTGTATCTTTGTCGAATTTCAGTATAAAAATGGCAAAAAATAGTTTTTACAACTATTTTTTGTTGTTTACATAAACTTAATATGTTATGATATGTAAGAAAGTTTGAAAATAAAATCGAAAACGGCATGGTGATTTCCGCTTGCGTTTTAAGAATAAACAAGATTTGAATCAAACGGATGCGAGGAGAAATGAAAATTCAACTGATATTTCCGAATGAGGATTACAAAGAGCAGGTCATTCAATATAAACGGGAGACGAGAGCAATCGAACTGCACCGATGATATACGGTAGCGGCGGTTTGCGCGATAGGATAAAGCTATGATGAAAACAACAAAAAATATCGGTGATTTCGGAGAGAAAATCGCAAAGGACTATCTTATTCAAAAAGGCTATCGGATTTTGGATACCAACTTCCGTGTCAAATCCGGCGAGCTGGATATTGTGGCGATGCAACGGGACATTCTCGTGTTTGTCGAAGTGAAAACAAGGAAAAACGACTTTTTCTGCTCGGCGCGCGAGGCGGTCAACAAATCCAAGCAAGACAAATTACAACATGCGGCACGAGAGTTTATTGCCGCCAAAAGCATTTCTTTTCGAGAAACGAGATTTGATGTCATTGAA
The DNA here is from genome assembly GCA_030532905.1 of Peptostreptococcaceae bacterium. Taxonomy (GTDB): domain Bacteria; phylum Bacillota; class Clostridia; order Peptostreptococcales; family Filifactoraceae; genus JAUNKE01. Next base: position 27,092 of record JAUNKE010000031.1, on the reverse strand, counting down.
TATTATACAGAAACAGGAAAGATTGAACATTATGTAGATGCATTTTAGTGGGGGATTTATGTTTTACAAAAATTTTACCTGTGCTTTGGATGGAATCGACGGCTATACGGTGACAGTGGAGGCGGATATTTCAAGAGGTGTACCCTTTATGAATATCGTCGGGCTTCCCAATGCATCCGTCAAGGAATCCAAAGACCGTATCAAATCCGCGATTTTGAACAGCGGGCTTAATTTTCCGAAACAAAAAATCATTATCAATCTGTCGCCGTCCGATATTAAGAAGGAAGGCTCTCATTATGATTTGCCGATTGCGCTTTGCATTTTGTCCGCGGAATATGCGATTTGCTCGGAGGAGTACAAGCGCAGTGCCTTTGTCGGAGAACTTTCGCTCAACGGAGAAATCGTCGGAGTCAAAGGAATCGTTCCTTTTATCATCAATGCGCGCGACAATGACGAAATTGAGCGTATATTCGTTCCTTATGAAAATATTGAAGAAGCCGAAATTGTAGATGGGATAGAAATTATTGCGGTCAAAAATCTGCTTGAAATTTTGGCGCATCTGCGCGGGGATGTTTTAATTCCGAAAGTGACTTCCCGAATTCGAAATATCTCGACGGATTTTGAATTTGATTTTGAAGATGTCAAAGGAGCTCTCGTGGCAAAGCGCGCGAGTGAAATCTGTGCGGCGGGTAATCACAATATGCTGATGATTGGTGCGGCGGGCAGCGGAAAGACGCTTATCGCCAAGCGAATGACGAGCATCATGGGACATCTGACCGAAGAAGAATATTTGGATGTGAGCCGAATATACAGCGGAACGGGTTTTATCAATGAAGATATTTTGAATCGCAAAAAGCCTTTTCGCTCACCGCATCATACGGTGACGATGAAGGCGCTGATAGGCGGCGGAAATTCTTCGACACCCGGCGAAGTGGTGTTGGCGCACAAGGGCGTTTTGTTTTTGGACGAGCTGTTGGAGTTTGACAAAAAGACGCTTGAAGCATTACGACAGCCGATTGAAGATAAGGTGATTACGATCAGCCGAATCAAAAATGTAAATACTTACCCCTGCGATTTTTTGCTCGTCGCCTGTTGCAATCCATGTCCATGTGGAAATTACAACAATCCGTACAAAGAATGTACCTGTCAGGAGCATCGCATCAAAAATTATTTGGGAAGAGCATCGACGCCGCTGCTCGACCGCTTCGATATTTTTGTTGAAATGATTCCGTCCAATTTGCAGGAGATAAAAGACAGCAGCTTGGTGGAGAAGAGTGAAACGATGCGAGAGCGCGTGCTTCGTGCCAAAGCGATTCAGGAGGAGCGATATCGCGGATTGGGATTCACCTACAATGATTCGATTCCGTCCAAGATGATTGAAAGCTTCTGTGTATTAACCGACGATGCGAGTGATTTTTTGGACTTGATATTCAAGCGGAACAAATTGTCGATGCGCAGCTATCACAAATTGCTTCGCGTCTCACGCACGATTGCGGATTTGGAAAACAGCGAAAAGATTGAATTGCAGCATTTGTCCGAGGCGCTCGGTTTTCGAAAACCGTTGCAAAAGTATTGGGGGTAGTATGGATTTAAGGGTACTTGCGCTGCATCAGGCAGGCATGGAATATTCGGAATATCGAATGCTCAAAAGCATAATCGATGAAAAGGGATTTTATGATGAAAAAGAATTGATTGAGACAATCGGCAATCGAAAAGCGGGAAAAATTTCGAAAGCATTTGCCGACATCGACAGAATCCAAAAGGATATGAAACAATCGGAAGTTTCGTTTGTGAGCTGTGAAGACGATGTTTTTCCGCCTTTTTTGACTCAGATGCCCGATGCGTCGTATCTGCTGTATTACAGAGGGGATGTAGAATTGTTGAATGAGTTTTCCATCGCAATAATCGGCAGCAGAAAGCCGACGGCTTACGGAAGATATGCCGCGACCAAATTCGCTTCCGAGTTGGCGAAGGAGGGCGTTGTCATCGTGAGCGGCTTTGCACTCGGCATCGATACCTTGAGTCACAAGGGAGCGACGGAAAACAACGGAAAGACCATCGCGGTACTCGGTACGGCGATTGATAATATCTATCCGCGCTCCAATATCAATTATGCAAAACAAATTCTGGATGACGGCAATTTAATCGTTTCGGAATTTGCGCCGCAGATGGTCACGCAGCCTTTTCACTTTGTGCAGCGCAATCGTCTAATCAGCGGATTGTCCGACGGATTGTTGATTGTCGAAGCCGGCGAAAAAAGCGGAACGCTCACGACGGTGGATTTCGGACTTGAGCAAGGCAAGATGATTTTTTCGATACCGGGAAATATCAACTCGTTGAGCAGCACCGGAACCAATCGACTCATCAAGACGGGCGCGAAAATGGTAACGGAGCTGCAGGATATAATGGAAGAATTTCCTTATTATATACCGAAGACGAAAGAAAAATTGCCTGAAATCAAGCTTTCCGAAGAAGAAAAAGCCGTTTATGATGTGCTTTCGGAGCATGGGGTATTGACAAATGAAGAAATTTCGTTCTTTACAAATCAAAATATTAAATATATAATAGGAACTCTGGGCGTACTAGAATTAAAAGGGATAATAAAGGATTTAGGTAATAACACCTATACGATATCATTGAGGTGAAAAATGTCAAAGAAACTTGTTGTTGTAGAGTCACCTGCAAAAGCAAAAACAATTGAAAAATTTTTGGGCAAGAAGAATTATACCGTCAAAGCGTCAATCGGTCATGTCCGAGATTTGCCGAAGAGCAAATTGGGGGTGGATGTAGAAAATAATTTCGAGCCGCAATATATTACGATTCGCGGAAAAGGCGATGTGGTTGCGGAATTGAGAAAAGAGGCGAAAAAAGCCGATGTCGTTTATCTGGCGACCGACCCCGACCGAGAAGGCGAAGCGATTTCTTGGCACTTGGCGTTTTTGCTCGGCATTCCGCAGGAGAAAGTTGAACGAATAGAATTTAATGAGATTACAAAATCGGCTGTGAATGCGGCCATCAAAAATCCGAGAAAAATAAATATGGACATCGTTGATGCACAACAAGCGAGAAGAGTGATTGACCGTTTGGTCGGCTACAAAATCAGCCCGATTCTTTGGAGCAAGGTGCAAAAAGGGCTCAGTGCCGGACGCGTACAATCGGTTGCGACCAAAATTATTCGTGACCGTGAGCGAGAAATCGAGCAATTCGTTCCGGAAGAATTTTGGAATTTGGAGCTTGATGTAGTCGGAGATGACAAGAAAACCGCGAAATTCAAATATCATGGTAAAAAGACCAAGAAAGAACTCAAGACGGAAAAAGAAACTCAGAGCATCATTGACAATATTAAAGACAAAGATATAAAAATCATCGCGATTGAAGAAAAGGAGCGTAAGCGCAGCGCGCCGAAGCCTTTTACAACGAGCTTGTTGCAGCAGGAGGCGGGAAACAGACTGTCTTTTGCGACCAAGAAAACGATGATGCTTGCACAGCAGCTTTATGAAGGAGTCGATATCAAAGGGAAGGGCTCAGTGGGTCTTATCACTTATATAAGAACCGACTCGCAAAGAATTTCCGATGAAGCGCTGATGGCGTCCAAAGAATATATCGAAAGCAATTTTGGTAAAAATTACTATAAAAAATATGTGCACAGCGGAAAAAAAGGAAAGAAAATCCAAGATGCGCATGAATGTATTCGACCGAGTTATATTGAATACACACCGGATGAGATTCGGGAGTCGCTTTCCAATGACCAGTATAAATTATACAAATTGATTTGGGAGCGATTCATCGCATGCTCGATGGCGGATGCGATATTCGACACGCAGAATATCGACGGTGATATTGAAGGAAATATTTTCAAAGCCAGTGGGAGCAAATTGAAATTTGAAGGCTTTTTGAAAGTATATTCTTTTGCAAAATCGGAAGAAGTGGTGATTCCGAAATTCACTTTGGGCAATCAATACAAGGTCAAAAAAATCAACCCGTCACAACATTTTACACAACCGCCTCCGCGTTATACCGAAGCGACTTTGGTAAAAGCGCTGGAGGAAAAAGGAATCGGACGGCCGAGTACCTATGCGCCGACGATCAGTACGATTATTTCTCGAGGCTATATTACAAAGAAAAGCAGCGCGCTTTACATCACGGAGCTTGGGGATGTAGTGACTTCAATTATGGAGCAAAACTTCACAAAGTTTGTTGATATTGATTTCACAGCCGAGATGGAAAATGAGCTGGATATGATTGAAGACGGCGAAGAGAATTGGAAAGATTTTATTGCGAAGTTTTATCCGCCGTTGGCGGAAGCGGTTAAAGTTGCGGAGGACCAACTTGAAAAAATCGCGGCTGTAGTGATAGAGACGGACGAGATATGTGAGCTTTGCGGCTCGAATATGGTGATTCGTCACGGACGCTTCGGACAATTTATGGCTTGCAAAAATTATCCGGAATGTAAAAATACCAAACCGATTCTTGAGAAAATCGGTGTAAAATGTCCAAATTGCGATGACGGTGAAATCATTGTAAAAAAATCCAAAAAAGGAAAAGTGTTTTACGGTTGTTCCAACTTCCCGAGCTGTCGCTTTGCAACTTGGGGCAAGCCGTTGAATAAGAAATGTAATCTCTGTGATTCGATTATCGTAGAAAAGTTGACAAAATCAGGAACGGTTGAACTATGTAGCAACAGCAGTTGTGCAAATTCAAAAGTCAAAAAGAAATAGAGAAGAGAAATCACAAGAGAACATTGGGTTTTATGATGAAGCACCGCGCGATAAAATCAAAATTAGGGTTGAATTTGCTACCAAAATATGCTTAAATAGTGATAGTGATATAAGATTTTGAAAAATTACAAAGAACAAAAACATAAAGGATGTGAATAAATGTCAAATCAATTATTAGACAAAACAAGAAAAATCAATCGAATTTTACAAAACTCAGGGGTAAATCCGGTTTCGTTTCCGGATTTGAGCGGGATTTTGAATGAAGTGTTGGGCTCCAATGTATATGTTATTTCTTCAAAAGGAAAGGTGCTCGGCTCCTCGTTGACTCATGAAGAAGACAGCTCCATCATCATCGATGATGCGACCGGCGACAGAAAGTTCCCGAATGACCATGTCGAAGCGATCAACAAAATTACGGAGACCGTATCCAATTTGACGAGAGAAAAATTGTTGGAAGTGCTCAAGGGCGAAATTTCCAGCTACAATAAATTGGTCACCATCGTTCCGATTATCGGAAATGCACAGCGTCTCGGTACTTTGTTGCTTTCCCGTTATGAAAAAGAATTCGACGACAGCGACTTGGTGCTTGCGGAATATGCGGCAACCGTAGTGGGTCTTGAAATCCTACGCTCGAAGAGTGAAGAGATGGAAGAAGAATTGCGCAAGATTGCGGTGGTTCAAATGGCGATTGGAACATTGTCTTACTCGGAGCTTGAAGCGGTTGACCATATCTTCAGAGAGCTTAACGGCTCGGAAGGATTGCTCGTAGCAAGTAAAATTGCGGACAGAGCGGGCATCACTCGCTCCGTTATCGTCAATGCCCTTCGAAAATTTGAGAGTGCGGGCGTCATCGATTCACGCTCATTGGGTATGAAGGGAACGCATATCCGAGTCTTGAATGACAAGTTAATGGAAGAATTGGACAGAATCAGAAAATAATTCAAAGGACCGGACAACCCGGTCCTTTCATTTGGTGAAAGAAATGAAAAAGCCTTTTTATGAAGAAATACGGCCGCAGAAATTGGAAGATATGGTCGGACAGAGTCATATTTTGGGAAAAAATATGCTGATACCGAAACTTTATCAGCAAAATAAGGTGACGAATCTGATTTTTTACGGGCCGCCGGGAACGGGCAAGACCACGCTGGCGAATATTTTGATAAACAACGCGGACATGCTTTCCTATCGATTGAATGCGACCTATGCCAAGACGCAGGACATTCGCGACATCGTTGAAACGCAGACGGGCTTGCTCAGCGAGCAGAGCGTTGTGATTTTGCTCGACGAGATTCACAATTTTAATAAAAAGCAGCAGCAGCTTTTGCTGGAGTATATTGAAAAAGGAAAGGTTGTTCTGATTGCCAATACGACGGAAAATCCTTATTTTCATGTGTATAAATCGCTGCTGAGCAGGATGCAGGTCGTCGAGTTCAAATCGCTTTCGGACGAAGATATTTTGACGGGGCTCAAAAAAACCATACACAATTATTCTTCCGTTTCGATTGAATATGAGGAGGAAGCGCTTCGGATGATTGTTTCCGCTTCCAACGGCGATTTCAGAAAAAGTCTTTCGATTTTGGGGTTGATGGTCGAGCTTTCGGAAGGACAGGATTCTATTTTGTTGAATCGGGAATTCGTGAAAAATATCAGCAGCTCCAAAGCGATTGAGTACGATAGAAACTCCACGAGCCATTATGATTTGCTCAGCGCATTTCAAAAGTCGATTCGCGGCTCCGATGCCGATGCGTCGATTCATTATTTGGCTCGGCTTTGCTATGCCGAAGATTTGGAGTCGATTGGACGACGACTGCTCGTGATCGCCTGCGAAGATGTGGGATTGGCTTATCCCAATGCGATTACGATTGTAAAATCCTGCGTCGATGCCGCCTATATGCTCGGATTTCCGGAAGCGCGAATTCCGTTGGCACAGGCGACGATTTTGCTTGCAACGGCGCCGAAGTCGAATTCCGCTTATATGGCAATCAATGCTGCGATGCAGGATTTGCAGGAGCTCAATATCACCGAAATTCCGAAAAATATTCTCAATGCCGTCAGCGCGCAGGAGAAAGAAGGATTGGGCAAAGGAGTGGGCTATCTGTATCCGCATGATTTTCCGAATTCCTATGTGGAGCAGAATTATATGCCGAGTGCGATTAAAGATAGAGTGTACTATCATCCGAAAGATAACAAGTATGAGCGGGCGACGGTGGAGTATTTCAAAAAAATAAAAGTTTAATCATCCAAATATCTATGTTACAATAATAGGATAGGGAAAAAGCTTACAAGAATTCCTATAAAGGAGTAAAATGGAGTTAAAGGCATCAAAAAATAAAAATATCATTCATCATATTCGAAAAAATTCCATCGCAGAGGATTTGGGAATACAGGCGGGCGATTTGATTCTATCGCTCAACGGAGTGCCTGTGGAAGACACGATTGAATACAGTTATTTGGAAGCGGATGAATATGTTGAATTGGAAATACAGCATCAGGACGGCGAGATAGTCATCTATGAAATCGAGAAAGATTTTGATGAAGAACTCGGCTTGGAATTTTCCAATCCTATTATCGACGAGGTCAAAAGTTGCAGCAACAAATGTATTTTTTGTTTCATCGACCAACTGCCGAAAGGAATGCGTGAGACGCTCTACATCAAGGATGATGATTCGAGATTATCCTTTTTGCAGGGTAATTTTATCACGATGACCAATATGAAGGATAGGGATATCGACAAGCTGGTTCAATATCGCATCAGCCCCATCAATATTTCCGTCCACACGACCAATCCGGAGCTGAGAGTTCGAATGCTCAAAAATCGATTTGCATCAAAAATCAACGAGAATATCGAAAAACTCGCATCGGTCGGCATCGTGATGAACGGTCAAATCGTATGCATTCCGGAAGTCAACGACAAGAAAGAGCTGGAGCGGACGATTCGGGACTTGGTTCAATATTATCCGCAGATGGAATCCGTAGCGGTTGTGCCGGTCGGATTAACGAAGTATCGAGACGGACTCGCACCGCTCAAATTGTTTGACAAGGAATCGTCTTTGGAACTGATTGAGCAGATTGAAGGCTATCAAAAAGAATTTTATCAGCGATACGGCACGCGTTTCGTCTTTGCATCGGATGAATTTTATGTAACGGCGCAGAAGGAACTGCCGAGCAGCGAAGAATATGAAGATTACATCCAGCTTGAGAACGGAGTCGGACTGATTAAAAAGCTGGAGAGTGAAATAAAGGATGAATTGTCGAATTTGAATTTGAAAGCGCACGGCTGTTTTTCAAAGATTACGATTGCGACCGGCTATTCCGCATTTGATTTTATGAGCAAAATGGCGAAAGAAATCATGAAGAAGATATCGGTTGAGATTCAGGTGATTAAGATTCGAAATGATTTTTTCGGCGAGACGATAACGGTTGCGGGACTGATTACGGGCGGCGATTTAATCAAACAGCTCAAAGACATCGACTTGGGAGATGCCTTGTTTTTGCCGCGCGTGATGTTTCGGGCGGATGAATTGGTGTTTTTGGACGATTTGAAAATACCGGACATCGAAAAAGCGTTGGATACCTCGGTGGTAGTCAATGAAATCAACGGAAATGATTTAATCAGAAATATATTGGAGGGAAAAAGCTTGTGAAACCAATAGTAGCGATTGTAGGAAGACCCAATGTCGGCAAATCGACGATTTTCAACAAACTTGTCGGCAAGCGTGTTTCCATTGTGGAAGATACGCCGGGTGTGACGAGAGATAGAATATTATCGGAAGCGGAATGGCTCAACAATTATTTTATCGTTGTGGATACGGGCGGAATCGAGCCGAACAACGAAGAATTGATTTTCAGTAAAATGAGAGAGCAGGCGGAGCTTGCGATGGAGATGGCGAATGTGATTCTGTTCGTCGTGGATGCAAAGGTAGGCGTGACACCGCAGGATTTGGACATTTCGGTCATGCTTCGAAAAACGAAGAAGCCGGTTATTCTCGTTGCCAACAAAGTGGACAATCGGGATTTGCCGCCGGATTTTTATAATCTTTATGAATTGGGAATGGGTGAGCCCTATGCCGTTTCGGGAGTTAACGGACTCGGATTCGGGGATTTGCTTGACGAAGTGGTTGCGAAATTTCCAAAGGAGAGCAACACCGAATCGGATGATGATGCCGTCAAGGTGGCGATTGTCGGAAAACCCAATGCCGGGAAATCTTCCATTTTGAATAAGATATTGGGCGAAGAGCGCGTCATCGTCAGTCCGATTGCGGGTACGACGCGCGATGCCATTGATACTTACAAGACCATCAATAAGCAGAAATATCTTTTCATCGATACGGCGGGAATCAGGCGAAAGAGCAAAATTGACGAGAATATCGAAAAGTATTCCGTTATTCGCTCCTACACCGCGATCGAGCGAGCGGATGTCGTACTGATTGTCATCGATGCGGAAGAAGGAATCACCGAGCAGGACAGCAAGATTGCCGGCATGGCGCATGATGCGGGAAAATGCAGCATCATCGTGGTCAACAAATGGGATTTACCGGAAAAAGACGATAAGACGATGGACAATTATATTGAGGACATTCGAAAGGAATTACCATTTATGCCTTATGCGCCCATCATATTTATTTCGGCATTGACGGGTCAACGATTCGGACAGATTATCGAAAAAGTGAACTATGTGGTGGAGCAGGCGTCCAAACGAGTGCCGACCGGCGTGCTCAACGATGTCATCGGGGAAGCGGTGCTGCTCAATCAGCCGCCGTCGGACAAGGGCAAGCGGCTCAAAATTTATTACGGAACTCAGGTTGGCATCAAGCCGCCGACATTTGCAATTTTTGTTAACAATATGGAATTGTTCCATTTCTCCTATCTGCGTTATTTGGAAAACCGAATTCGTGAAAACTTCGGTTTTGATGGAACACCGTTGATATTCAAAAAAAGAGAAAAGGGCGAGAAAAGATAATGGGTAGTGAAAAATATTGGATACTGTTATTTGTCGGAGCCTATCTGCTTGGGAATATTTCTCCGTCGATTATTCTGAGTAAAATATTTCTGAAATCCGACATTCGAGCGCATGGCTCCGGAAATGCGGGGGCGACCAATGTGCGACGAGTCATGGGGAACAAGGCGGGTACCATCGTGTTTTTGCTTGATATGTTCAAAGGGATGTTGCCGACGATAATCGGCGCGAAAATGGGCGGCGCGCAGTTGGCTTATCTTTGCGGAATCGCCGTTGTGCTCGGTCATGTCTTTCCGATTTTTTTGAAATTCAAAGGCGGCAAAGGTGTTGCGACTTCATTCGGCGCGGCGCTCATCATCAATCCGCTCTTTGCGATTCTCAGCATTTCGGTTTTTGCGCTGATAGTGTGGCGAACGAGATATGTGTCGCTGGGCTCGATTTTAGGAACCTGTACTTTTCCGCTGCTCAGCATTCTCTTCGGCTATGAGATGAAAATTGTTTTGTTGAGCATGATTTTTGCACTCATCATTGTATTTTCTCATCGGGAAAATATCAAAAAATTGTTATCCAAGACGGAAAATAAATTATCTTAAAGTGAGGTACGATGTGAAAAAGATTGTTGTTTTGGGAGCCGGCAGCTGGGGTACGGCGCTGGCAAGAGTTTTTGCACTCAATCGGAATGAAGTGGTACTGTGGGGGCGTGATTCGGAGCAAATCGCTCAGATGAAACAGACGAAAATCAATCATAAATATTTGGACAAGGTCTTATTGCCGGATAATTTATCTTATACGGACGATATCGAGGAAGCGGTTCGTGATAAAGAAATCATCGTGCTTGCAGTCAGCTCGCAGGCGAATCGCGGAATCCTAGAGCGAATCAAAAATCAGATATCGGAAGATGCCGTCTTGGTCAATGTCTCCAAAGGACTTGAAAAAAATACCAATCTGCGAGCATCACAAATCTGCAAAGAAATTTTGCCGAAGAATCCTTTTGTCGTTTTATCGGGACCTTCCCATGCGGAAGAAGTGGCGCTCTCGATGCCGACGACGCTCGTTTCTTCATCCGGGAATCACGAGGCGATGGAGACGGTGCAAAAATCTTTGTCCAATGAATTCATGCGAGTTTATACCAACGAAGATGTACTCGGGGTCGAGCTGGGCGGCGCGCTCAAAAATATCATCGCGCTCGGCATCGGAATTATCGACGGACTCGGTTACGGCGACAATACCAAGGCGGCGATGATGACGCGCGGCATGACCGAAATCGTTCGCTTGGCAACCGCTTTGGGTGCGGAAGAATCCACTTTCTTCGGCTTGACGGGCATGGGCGATTTGATTGTCACCTGTACTTCGGTTCATTCCAGAAATCGACGCGCGGGAATTCTAATCGGACAGGGCAAGATGCTCGGTGAGATTCATGACAATATTCACATGGTTGTCGAAGGAATCACTTCCACCCAGATTGCTCATCAATTATCCAAGGAGCTCAATATCGAAATGCCGATTGTTCATAAGATGTTCGAGGTGCTGTATGAAAACAAGAATCCGAAAGATGCGATTCGTGAGCTGATGACGAGAAGACAGAAGAACGAAAACGAAGATGTATTAGATTTGCATAAAGGAAAGTAAGATGCGAGAGGATAACAGAAAACCGGAAAATAAAAAGCCGACGAAAAATGTCAAACGCAAACCCAAGAAAAAAGTGCGTTACAAATGGGACTATATTTTGGCTGCGGTCGTGATGGTGATTGTTGTTTTATATTTCGGCGAAGAGCTTTTGAAAAGTGCGCAGCAAAAAACCATTCAAACCGACATCATCAATTTCGGCAAAGTCGAAAGCGTGACCGACAAGATGATGGTCATCATTCGAAACGATATGGTGCTTGAAGCGCCCGCCGACGGATATTACGAGCTGATTTATCCGGAGGGGGAGCGCGTCAAAAAAGGTCTGCCGATTGCTAAATCCAAAAACAATGAATCGACCGAGAACTACAACTATCTTATCGAGCTGTTGGATAATCGCATCGTATCGCTTGAAAACAACAATGTGCAGCTGACATCGGACAATGAGTTGAGCAAAATCAACAACCGATTGGAATATCTCTATCGAACGGTGCAGGGGCGAATTCAAAACGGCGAAATCGAATATGTTGAAAAAATAAAAAAAGAAATCGTGGCGCTCAACAATAAAAAGCTCTACTATTTCCCGAATGAAAAGATGACGACCAAGCAGGATTTGATTGTTGAAAAAGAGAAATTGGTTCAGGCGAAGAACAATAAAAATTCAACGGTCTATGCATCGATGATCGGTTTGGTGTCGTCCTATTACGACGGACATGAAAGCGAGCTGAGCATTTTGAATATCAAAAATCTGAGCGTTTCGATGTTGGAGAAAATACACAATGTTTCAGGCATCGACTATTCATCGCCGATTAAAAAAGGCGAACCGGTGGCGGTCATCTCCGAAAATTTCAAATGGTATCTGGCATGCGAAGTTTTTCCGGAAGACATCGACAATATCGTATCGGAGGAGCCGATTTGGATTGAAATCGAAGATAAGAGATTCCGAGCGTTTCTTGAAGATTTTTACAAAGGAAGCGACGGCAAATTCGTCGGCTATTTCCGAGTGGAAGACGAGCGATTCAATTTCTTTGAAAAACGAAAATATGCCGCCAAACTGATTTTTCAATCGAGCGACGGCTTGGCGATTCCGGCGGCCGCCTTAACGGAGTATGAAGGCAAACAGGGAGTATTTATCGTCAATCGAACCGGCGTTGTGCGTTTTGAAGAAATCAAAAAAATGGATGCCCGAAACGAGAAGATGATTGGTTTGGCGTATGATTCCTCCAATCAAAAAGACGGCGTCGGCATCGGATTGTACGACGAAGTGATTATCAATCCGCAAGGAATGAAGGAAGGGAAGAGGATACGATGAGTTTACAAGCGAATTACTCGGAGATTTTATCAAGAATCCAATCCGCCTCGCAGAGAAGCGAATACAACGAAGAAGTTCGGCTGGTTGTGGTAACCAAGACCATCGAGCCGCCGATTATCGATGAGGTTGTAAAACTCGGTGCGAGCCGTATCGCCGAAAATCGAGTGCAGGAAATTCAGCGAAAATATGAGCAAATTGCTCGTATTGAAGAACTGGAATTTCATTTGATCGGCTCCCTGCAAACCAACAAAGTGAAATATATCATCGACAAGGTGGCGCTGATTCACTCGCTCGACCGATATGATTTGGCAAAGGAAATCAATCGACAGGCGCAGAAAAACGGCAAAATCCAAAAATGTCTGCTTCAAATCAAAGTGTCGGAAGAAGAGAGCAAAAAAGGGATGGCGACGGACGAAGTGTTCGAATTCGCACAGCTTTTGCGAGACGAGTTTCCGAATATCAAAATCTGCGGCGTGATGGGCATGGCTCCGTATTTTGATGAGCCGCAAAAGAGCCGTCCGTATTTTCAAAAGCTGAGAAATTACTTTGACGAGCTGAAAAACAGAGCGATTTTTGACGAAGATTTTACGATTCTATCCATGGGCATGTCCAACGATTTTGAAGTTGCGATTGAAGAAGGAGCGAACATGGTACGAATCGGTTCGGCGATTTTTGAAGAAAATTAAATCGTACGATGCAGAATGTGGTTGAAAATATTGATAAATATTATCGTATATGGTATTATAAAAAAATAGTTAGATACGGAGGTGAAATTATGTCTGATAAAGGATCAAAAAACTTTTTTTCGATTTTCAAAAGTACAGATGATGATTATGAAGATGATTATGAAACTCAAGATGGCTATGAGTCCGATGATGATATAACGCCATTGCCGAAGTACCAATCTTCCAACAAGGTGGTCAACTTGGGACAGGGTGCTGCGGGCGGTCAAATCAAGGTGATGATTTTCGAGCCGGCGAGCTATGATGAAGATGCACCGGCAATCGTGGACAGCTTGAAAGAGAAGAAGGTTTGCATCGTAAATCTTGAAACGATCAATGACCCTGAAGTTGCGAAGACCATTTTCAATTTCCTGAATGGCGCAATTTATGCAATGGAAGGACGAATTAAGAAAATATCCAAGGGAATATTCCTATTGGCTCCGGACAATACGGATATTGACGGTAACATAAAGAAGGAGTTGGAGACCAAAGGTTTCTTCAGATGGCAGTAATATGATATTGTATATTTTGACATCGGTAATCCGATTGTTGCAACTCATTATCTTTATTCAGGCGCTGTTGACATGGTTGCCTTTTGATGAATCGTTAAAAGCCGTCTATAAATTTTTTAATAAAATAACGGGACCATTGATGGATTTCACCTATAAGATTACGGGAAACAAATTGATTTTTAACGGCATCGACTTTACGCCAATGGCGCTTGTTATTGCGCTCGGATTTCTGAATCGGATGATTGTTCGTTTGGCTCTGTTGGGGATTTTTTAATGAATAAAGAGAAGCTGACCAATCATATTCAGGATATGGAGCTGAAGCAGAGCGTGAAAAAGGTGCTTGACCTTTGCGAGCAGACGATACGCTCTCATCGGATGCGTCACAGTAAATTTTTGACGCCCAATGTATCGGCGGCGCTTTCGAGTATTTTGCCGCAAATCGATGAAATCAATTACACGATGACGAGTTTGAACGAAGAAGCGGAGAGACGGATTCTGTATTGCTATCCGAGCTATGAGGAATTTGATAATATCGAGTCCGTATTATCCGTGGTGAAAGCGAAGCCGATTCGCGAGGAGGAAAGCCTGAGTCATCGAGACTATCTCGGAAGCATTTTATCGCTCGGCATCGAGAGAGAAAATATCGGAGATATCGTCTTTGACGAGGAGCAAAATGCGTATATCGTCGTCATCAAACCGATGGATGAATTTCTGCTCGGCAATTTCAACAAGGTGCGTCATACCAAAATTTCGCTCGGCATCGTGGATGAAATTCCGAAAATCGAGCGAAAATACGAGCGTAAAATCATCAATATCGCATCTTTTCGTTTGGACAGCATCGTTGCCGGATTGCTGAATCTTTCCAGAGAAAAATCACAACGGTTGATTCAAAGCGGCGATGTGCGTGTTGATTTTGTGGAAGAAAAGAATAATTCGAAGATGATTGCCGCGCCTTCCGTCTTATCCATACGAGGATTCGGGAAGTTCAAAATCGGCGAGTTCATTTCGGAAACCAAAAAGAATCGTTTGAGACTGGAAGTTTTTAAGTTCGGCAATTAGTCATAAAATGCTTGCCACGACAGACGAATCCATGTATAATGATAGAAGCGATGAAAAAGACAGTATGCAGATGGAATTGCGCAGAGAGCATGTGGTTGGTGAAAACATGAGATGAACATTTGCTGAAAATCACTTTTGAGCACAAAGGACGAAGAGAGTAGTTCTTTGCGTTTGACTTGCGTTACAAAGTCATAGAGAGTAGTTTCAGACTAAACTAGGGTGGTACCGCGATAATTCGTCCCTGCACATTGTGTAGGGATTTTTTATTTTTATAAAGGAGAATTTGAATGAAATTTAAGAACCTAAGTACAAAGTCACACAGCGATTTCGAGAAAGACATTCGAGATTATTGGAATGAGATTGACTTGCTCGGTCGCAGCGTGAGCGAGAGAGAAGGCTCGGAGCCTTTCGTATTTTATGAGGGACCTCCGACGGCGAACGGAAAACCGGGGATTCACCATGTCATTTCGCGAACATTGAAAGACTATGTTTGTCGATACAAGACGATGCAGGGCTATCAGGTAAAACGAAAAGCGGGTTGGGATACGCATGGTTTGCCTGTTGAAATCGAAGTCGAAAAAAGACTCGGTCTCAAGTCCAAGCAGGAAATCGAAGAATACGGAATTGAGGAATTCAACCAAAAATGTCGAGATTCCGTTTTTGAATATGAAGGCATGTGGCGAGATATGACCGAGAAAATGGGCTATCTCATCGACTTGGACAATCCGTACATCACATTGGACAACAATTATATCGAAAGCCTTTGGTGGATTTTGGATAAATACCACAAAGAAGGTTTGATTTATGAAGGTCATAAAATTCTGCCATACTGTCCGCGATGCGGAACGGGATTGGCAAGTCACGAGGTTGCGCAGGGATACAAGGATATCAAGAGCAACACATTGACCGTGAAATTCAAAAGAAAAGACCGTGACAACGAATACTTTTTGGCATGGACGACAACGCCTTGGACTCTGGTATCCAATGTGGCGCTCACCGTTTCAGCGACGGAAACCTATTTGAAAGTAAAACAAAATGATGAGATTTATTATGTTTCCAAAACTTTGGCACCGAAAGTGTTGAATGAGGGCTATGAAGTTCTCGAAGAAATTTTAGGAAAAGATTTGGAGTATATCGAATACGAGCAACTGATTCAGGCTTTGTCCGTCGATAAAAAAGCATTTTATCTGACTTTGGGCGACTATGTTACGACGGAAGACGGTACCGGAATCGTTCATACGGCACCGGCATTCGGTGAAGACGACTACAATTTGGCTCGTAAATACGATTTGCCTGTTCTGCAACCGGTCGATGAAGAAGGGAAATATGTCGGCACACCTTGGGCGGGACGCTTTGTCATGGAAGACGGGCTCGATGTCGATATCATCAAATATCTTGCCAAAGAAGACAAAATTTATAAGAAAGAAAAAATCGAGCACAACTATCCGCATTGTTGGCGATGCCAAACTCCGTTGCTCTACTATGCGAAGCCGAGCTACTATATCGAAGTGACGAAGTACAAGGACAAGCTGATTGAAAACAACAACGGCGTCAACTGGTTCCCGGACTATGTCGGTCAAAAGCGATTTGGAAACTGGCTCGAGAATTTGAATGACTGGGCGATTTCGAGATCACGCTATTGGGGAACGCCGCTCAATATTTGGGTCTGCGAGAACGGACACAAGGAGTCCATCGGCTCGAGAGAAGAATTGGCTGCCCGAGCAATTGAAGAAGTGGATCCGAGCAAAGTGGAACTTCACCGTCCTTTTGTGGATAATATTCACATCGAATGTAAGGAATGCGGCGGGAAGATGACGAGAGTTAAAGATGTTATCGACTGTTGGTTCGATTCGGGAGCGATGCCTTTTGCACAGCATCACTATCCTTTTGAGAACAGCGAGAACTTTGACAAATTGTTCCCGGCGGATTATATCTGCGAAGGAATCGACCAAACGCGCGGATGGTTTTATTCATTGCTTGCCGTTTCCACTTTCGTAACCGGCAAAGCGCCATACAAAAATGTATTGGTCAACGATTTGATTTTGGATAAGGACGGCAAAAAGATGTCCAAGTCCAGAGGAAATACGGTCGATCCGTTTGAGATGTTTGAGAAATACGGTGCCGATGTATTGCGTTGGTATCTGCTCTATGTTTCGCCGCCTTGGGTTCCGACTCGATTTGACATTGAAGGACTCAAAGAGGTACAGAGCAAATTCTTTGTAACGCTCAAAAATGTATATAATTTCTTCACACTCTACGCAAACACCGACAATATCGACCCGCGTGATTTCTTTGTGGAATACAGCGAGCGTGCGGAGCTTGACCGATGGATTCTCTCCAAGTTCAACAATTTGGTTCAATCCATCACCGAAGAATTGGAGAGCTTTGAGGTTACCAAGACCGTTCGAATGATTCAGGACTTTATCAACGACGACCTGTCGAACTGGTATATTCGTCGCTCCCGTCGAAGATTCTGGGCAACGGAATTGACGATGGATAAAAAATCCGTTTACAATACCACCTATGAATTGTTGGTCGGCATCTCTCAGATGATTGCACCTTTTGCACCATATCTGTCCGAAGAAATTTATCGCAATTTGACGGGTGAGGTTTCCGTTCATCTAAGCAAGTATCCGAAGGTGAACACGGCGCTTATCGATGAGGATTTGGAATATCGCATGGACCTTGCCAAAGATTTCGTCACTCTGGGAAGAGCATCGAGAGAGACGGCGAAGATTAAAGTGCGTCAGCCGATTGCGAGAGTATTCGTCGATAAGAAATTCGAAGAGGCGATGGGCTACTTGGATCCGCTCATCAAAGAGGAGCTCAATGTAAAATCGGTGGAATATTCGACCGAGCTGCACAGCTATGTGGATTATACGCTCAAGCCGAATTTTGCGGTGCTCGGCAAATTGCTCGGACCGAAGCTCAAATCCTTTACCGCGGAGCTGAATAAATTGTCGCCTTATGAAGCATATCAGGCGCTTGAAAAAGGAGACAAACTTATTATCAAACTCGACGGCGAAGATTTTGAGGTGACTAAGGAGCATGTGCTGACAAATATTTCGGCAAAGGAAGGATTCAATGTCGAAACGCAGGAAGATTTGTGCATTGTATTGGATACGGAGCTGAATGAGGAGCTTATCAACGAAGGTTTTGCAAGAGAATTCATTTCGAGAATCCAGCAAAAACGAAAAGAATTGGATTTGGAAATGATGGATAATATCGAGATTTTCTATCAGGCATCCGACAAGCTGACTCAGGCAATTGAGCTGTTCAAGAGCTATATTGCCGATGAGACTTTGGCGGTATCCGTTGAAAATCAGAGCGCAGGAGATATGACCAAAGATGTGCTCAATGGAGAAGATATTGAATTTATGATTCGTAAAAAATAAAAGAGATTGATTATGAGAGCTCGAGTTCCGAAATAAATGCTGTTTTGGGATTCGGGCTCTTATCAAATTCGGACGATGAAAAATGAAAATTCAAAATCGGGATTTGAAATCATAAATCGCAAACCGAAATCAAATTTCAAAGGGGAGCTACAATTCGCATGTAGGATTGAAAATCGGCAGCAAGCACCGAGCTTATACTAATACCCATTAAAAAACAGAGTTATCAATAATTTGTATTTTGAATAACCGTTTTTTGCTTCCCGCCTTGTAGGGAGCGGTGACCCCACCGTTCCGCCGTTCCATCGGAACGGAAAAAGAATATTTTTTCTGTGGCGTATTAGGTATTGGTATTAAAAGTTAGAGCATAAATCTAATTTGGAGATCGGTTTTTATAAAAATTTTATCCGTAATTCTTTTTGATTTCCAAAAACGAATCAAAAAGCGTCTTTTCAAATGATTTCCGTATTTTTTCCACAAATTCATTACTAAATACTGATAAAAAACGAATATTATGTAGTATAATATTGGTAACCAATAAGCGATGAATTGAATGACCAAAAGAAATTCAAACTTCAAGTTTGAGTTTGGACATCGATTCTCGCGTTGTTAAAATAAGGTTTTAGAGGTGAAAAATGAAAAAAATACTGGTTGTCGATGATGAAAAGAGAATACGAGATATTATCGTCATGTATCTGCTCAAAGAGGGGTATGATGTAGCGGATTTTGACAATGCGAATTCAGCCTATGAATATATGGAAGCGAATCATATCGACTTGGTGGTGCTCGACATTATGATGCGAGGCACGAATGGTCTTGATTTGTGTAAAAAAATAAGAAAGACGAGCGATGTACCGATTATTTTCGTTTCCGCGAGAAATGAGGAATTGGACAGAATTTTGGGCTTGGAGCTCGGCGCGGATGATTATTTGCCGAAGCCTTTCAGCGTTCGCGAATTGGTCATTCGAATCAAAAATATTTTGCGACGCACCGAAGGACAGTTCCAACAGAAGCCGGAATATATTTTCTCAAGAGATTTGATGATTTTTCCGGAGCAGCGAATCGCCAAAATCAACGAATCCGAATTGGTGTTGACGACGAAGGAATTCGAAGTGCTCAAATATCTTGTGGAGAACAAAGGCTATCCTCTGTCTCGTGATAAAATCATTCAAAATATTTGGGGATACGAGTATGACGGCTACGACAGGAATGTCGATGATACCATCAAAAGATTGCGCAAAAAATTGAAAGAGGCGCATTCCAAAGTGGAAGTTCAAACGGTATGGGGATTCGGATACAAGGTAATGGCGGACGAATAGGTGCACAATGAGTAAGATAGGGAAAAAACTGATTTTCAGTTACTTGATAATCGTGGCATTCACCATCGTGATTTCGATGAGTATTATCAAGGTGAGTTTTGAAAATAATTTGAACGAACGGATTATGGCGGACTTGGTCAAGGATGCGGAGAATATCAGCAAGCAGATGGAAGAGGATCAGAATCGGGAAACCTTCCAGCGATTTGACCAATATGACGAAGGGGGAAGTATTTACGATATTTTCCCTTCCGTTACGGCGTTTAACTACTCCGTTCGTTTTGCGTCTACAAATATCATCATTTTGAATCAGGATGAACGAATCATGTACACTTCGCTCAAAGAGGAAATCAGTTTGGTCGAATTTTTGAGCTCGGAAGAAACGCAGTCCAATTATTTCCAGTACAAGAGCAGTATCAAAAATCCGAATGGTGAGGTCATCGGCTATGTGTTGACGCTTGCCAAAAAAGAGGATACGAGCAGTATCAACGCGATGATTAACGAGGCGGCGATGCTGGGAATGGTGATTTCGATTTTTGTCGCGATGATGCTGTCGGTGGTTTTTGAAAAAAATATCACCAGTCCGATTAAAAAGTTGAGCCGCAATATCAAGAATTTCAAAATTGAAGGGCCGACGAACTGGGAGAGCATCCATTCGCGCGATGAGATTGCCGATTTGAACGAGAATTTCCGAAAGATGACCGTCAATCTCGTCAAATACGACAGACAGCAAAAAGAGTTCTTCCAGAATTCTTCGCATGAGCTCAAGACACCGCTGATGTCGATTCGAAGCTATGCCGAAGCCATCAAAGACGGCATCGCGTCGGCGGATGAAGTGGACAAGTTTTTGGACATCATCATCGACGAGTCCAACAAGTTGGCGGAGATTGTCAACAGCATCATGTATATGACCAAACTGGATGCCGACAAAGATAAGGCGCAGGTGGGCGAAATCAACCTGAGCGAAATCGTGGAAGAAATTTCGACAAGATTTTCGGCGGTCGCCTCGGAGAACAATATTCAAATTCTGTGCAATATCGACCCGAACATCACTTTGAAAATGCGGGAAGACCATACCTTTATGATTTTCTCCAATCTGATTGCCAATGCGCTTCGCTATGCCGAAACGAGCATTTTCATCGACGCTTATACGGAGGATAAACGAACGATTATCGAAGTCTATGACGACGGCGACGGATTCTTGGAGGACGAAATCTCCAGAGTGTTCGACCGATTCTTCAAAGGGGAAAAAGGGCTTTCCGGTTTGGGACTCTCCATCGTCAAAGGAACGGTGGACAGCAACAAGGGAACCGTTTCGGCGATGAACAAGGAAGGTTACGGGGCTTGCATTCGAATTATTTTTTAGAAAATGCTGGCGCTTTTGGAAATATTTTTGTATAATAACATACGGATTGATATTCGAATGAATCGGCTCTGCCTTTTGCGAAATCAAATCCTTTGTGCTCACTTTTTATGACAAACGACATTCGTACGAAGTCGGAATGGAGGATTATGAATAACGAAATGAAAAAAAGCGCCCGCAACGCGCGCAAGGAGCAAACGAGACGATTGACGATTACGGGGATGCTGAGTGCCGTTACGATGATTTTGAGCGCGACGCCGCTGGGCTTTATTCCGCTTGGGATATTCAATGTGACGACCGTACACATACCGGTCATCATCGGCGCGGTGGTCGAGGGACCTTTGGTTGGAGCAATCATCGGATTGGTCTTCGGGCTTTCGTCGTGGATTAAACATCTGACGGCGCCTGCAGCGATTTCATTTATCTTTTGGAATCCGTTGATTTCCGTTGTGCCGCGAGTTTTAATCGGCGTGTTGAGCGGATATTTTTACAAATTGCTTTCCAAGACGAAATGGAATAAAAAGATTCTTTATTTTGCAACCGGAATGTTCGGAACTTTTGTGAATACATTCTTTGTATTGGGCGGCGCTTATGTGCTCTATGCGAGCCGAATCGTTGAAAAATTTTCGCCGCCGGGCGGAGCGTCCGCTTTTTTAATCGGAATCGCCACCGCCAACGGTTTGCCGGAAATGCTTGTTTCTGCGATTATTACGCTTGCGGTTGCATCTGCAATAGAAAAAACTAAAAAATAGATGGAGAAAATATGTTATTAGTCTTAGATGTAGGAAATACAAATATCGTTGTCGGAGTTTTTGACGGCAAAGAGCTCATCAGCAGCTATCGCATGGGAACGAGCATCAATGCGACCTCTGACGAATATTCGGCAACCATCGCGCAACTGCTCAATATGGATGATATCAAATTGAGCATGATTGAGGATGTCATCATTTCATCGGTTGTTCCGGAAGTGATGCATTCCCTTGAAAATTTTGCACTCAAGCATATCGGCAAGGCGCCGATGGTAATTGGACCGGGCATCAAAACAGGCATCAATATCAAATATGAAAATCCGACCCAGGTGGGAGCGGACAGAATCGTCAATGCCGTTGCCGGTTATGAAAAATACGGCGGGCCGCTCATCATCATCGACTTCGGAACCGCGACGACTTTCTGTTTCATCAACGAAAAGGGAGAATATCACGGCGGTTTGATTGCTCCGGGAGTAAAGATTTCAAGCGAAGCGCTTTTCCAAAGAGCATCCAAATTGCACAAGGTTGAATTGGTGAAGCCGAAAAATGTTGTCGGAAAAAATACGACGGTTGCAATGCAGGCGGGAATTTACTACGGCTATATCGGCATGGTTGATAATATCGTGCGATGCATCAAGGAAGAGATGAACACGCCGCATGCCAAAGTGATTTCAACGGGTGGCTTGGCGAGTTTGTTCATCGCCGATACGCAAAATGTTGAAATCATCGACAAGAATCTGACTTTGGACGGTCTGAGACTGATTTACGAAAAGAATAAACAGGGTGAATATGAAAATAGGTAATTTTGAAACACAGGGTAATATATTTTTAGCACCGATGGCAGGGGTTACGGACCTGCCATTTCGTTTGATATGCAAAGAATTTGACTGCCCCGTCGTCTATACCGAAATGATAAATGCCAAAGCGGTTTGCTATGAGGACAAAAATACATTCGAGATGCTTGAGACGACGAAGGAAGAGGGCGATGTCATCGTACAGATTTTCGGCTCCGAGCCGGAATTTATGGGCGAGGCGGCAAAACGAATTTCCGCTTTGGGACGATTTTGTGTAATCGACATCAATATGGGCTGTCCCGTACCCAAAGTTGTGAAAAACGGAGAGGGCTCGGCGCTGATGAAAGAGCCGAAAAAAGCATCGGCAATCATTCAAAGCGTCAAAGAAAATTCAAGCATTCCCGTCACTGTAAAATTTCGCATCGGCTGGGATGAAAAGAACATCAACGCGATTGAATTTGCGAAAATGGCGGAGCAAAGCGGAGCGGATGCCATCGCCATCCACGGACGAACGCGGGAGCAATATTACAGCGGCAAAGCGAATTGGGATATCATCGCGGAAGCCAAGCGTGAAGTTTCCATTCCCGTGATTGCAAACGGGGATGTGTTTTGTATCGATGATGCGATTCGCATCAGCGAGCATACGAATGCCGACGGCGTGATGATTGGGCGAGGGGCGCAGGGCAATCCGTTCATCTTCAAAGAATTTATGGAATATCAAAAGACGGGAGAAGTTCCGCATATCTCTTTGGAATATAAAATTGAAACCATCCTTCGTCATTATGAAAAGTCCATACTATATAAAGGAAGAGAAAAATCATTGCGCGAGATGAGAAAGCATATCGGATGGTATCTCAAAGGACTCAAAGGTAGTGCGAAAATAAGAAATGAAATCAACCAAATTGATGAAATCGAGCAGGTTTTTGAGCGATTGAATCGTTATAAAGACGAACTGCTCCAAGAAATGTAGTTTAGATTGAAAACTCGAAACGAGTGTTGGTATTCGGAGGGAAAAATGGCATCGAGCAAAGAATATTTGGATTTTATTTTAGAGCAATTATCCGATTTGGAAGATATTACCTACAAATCGATGATGGGAGAGTATATCTTATATTATAAGCAAAAAATCGTCGGCGGCATCTATGACGACCGCTTTTTAGTCAAACCGGTCAAATCCGCCATCGACTGTATGCCGAATGCGGAATATGAGCTGCCATACGAAGGGGCGAAAGAAATGCTGCTCGTTGATGAGATGGATAATAAGGAATTTTTAGCCGGACTCCTGAATGCGATGTATGATGAGTTACCGAGCCCGAAACCCAAAAGAAAAAAATAGAATTTCATTCAGAAGGAAGTAAGTCGTAATGATACTTCCTTTTTTGCATTGAAAAATTCTGCCGTGCAAAACAACTTCATCGATAAGCTTTGCGATTGAAAACAAGATAGAGAAAAGTTATAATAAAAGAAATGAATTGAAAATGAGAATCTAAAATTGAAAGGAGAGTCATGAGAAAAATAATATATTTTGCTCCGTTTATTGCTTATGTCCTATTCATTCTATGGGCTTCAGGATTGTTTGGATTCAATTCTCTCGAAGTTTCAGCGTGGATTTTTGGAATAATGTTGTTTGTATCGAGTTTTATGTTGAGCCGAAAAATCTATTATGGCGGGATAATCGGGATGATACCGGCTGTTTATCTCATTTACGCCGGCGAAAACTCAAAAACCGGGATTGAAAAATCAATCGGATTTGTTTTATTGTTGTTCTATCTATTGTCAATTTACTCAGTTTGGAGAGAGAAAAAGGCAACGGATAACAGAAACTTATAATGAGAATCTAAAATAAAAATTTTTGTTTTGAACTTTAAGCGTATCAAAATGGAAATATCACTTTGATTTTAGTGGAGGGATCTATGCCTTTTGAAATAGTGCGAAATGATATTGTAAATATGCAAGTGGATGCAATAGTAAATACAGCGAATCCGAAACCGATTATCGGGAGCGGCGTTGACAGCGGGATACATAAAAAAGCCGGACAGGAGTTGCTTGCGGCTCGACAAAAAATCGGTTACATCGATTTTGGTGATGCCGTTATCACTCCGGGTTTTGAATTGTATGCGAAGTATGTGATACATACGGTCGGTCCGATTTGGCAGGGCGGCAATCATCAAGAGGAAGAGATTTTGTCCTCCTGTTATCGAAAATCGTTGGAATTGGCGAAAGGGAATAATTGCGAGTCGATTGCATTTCCATTGATAGCTACGGGCAATTATGGTTTTCCGAAGCCTCTCGCTCTGCAAATAGCCGTTCGAGAAATCAGCGCTTTTCTCTTAGAAAATGAGATGCAGATTTATTTGGTCGTGTTTGGCAAAGAAGTTTTCGCGTTGTCGGAGAAATTGTTTAAGTCCGTCAGCAGCTATATTGATGAAAATTATATCCGTGACAAAACTTTTGATGAGTATGGCATCGAGAGCGCAGATATTTCCCGTTTTGAAAGCGGACGGGAAAAAACTGCTCTGAATCGAAGTCAGCGAATCCATGAAGATATGTCTCCTTTCAAAAAATTGGAAGAGAGTCTCTTTATTGGAGAGACAGCTTCGATGAATTCGGATGATTGGGGACTTTTGCTGAAGGATTTGGACGCGGGTTTTTCCGAAACTCTCCTACGGCTTATCGACCTTACCGGAAAGAAAGACTCCGAGATTTATAAGAAGGCGAATGTGGATAGAAAGCTGTTCTCGAAAATCAGAAACAATATAAATTACAGACCTTCCAAGACGACGGCGCTGGCCTTTGCCTTTGCGTTGGAATTGGATATTGACGAAACGAAAGATTTTATCGCTCGGGCAGGCTTTGCTCTCTCGCGCAGCAGTAAATTTGATGTGATCGTGGAGTATTTTCTTGTGCATGGCAACTATAATGTCTATGAATTGAATGAAGTTTTGTTTGCTTTCGACCAGCCGCTCATCGGTGCGTAATTGTCGCATGTTATGCGACCATTCATTCCTCTTTTTTCCGTATAATAAAATCACAATAAGGAAACAGGAGGATTTCAAAATGATTGAATTAGTATTTATCTTAGACCGTAGCGGCTCGATGTCGGGATTGGAAAAGGACACCATCGGAGGTTTTAACTCCATGTTGGAAAAACAGCGCAAAGAACCGGGTGATGCCGTCGTATCCACCGTATTGTTTAACAATGAAACCGAGGTTATCCACGACCGTGTCGCTATTTCGGATGTACCGAATCTGACCGACAAGGAATATTTTGTCTGTGGCTACACCGCGCTTCTCGATGCTTTGGGCGGTGCAATCAATCATATCGGCAATATTCACAAATATGCGCGCAAGGAAGATGTGCCGGAAAAGACGCTCTTTATCATCACTACCGACGGGATGGAGAATGCCAGCCGATTTTATAACTACCACAAGGTTCGTCAAATGATTGAGCGCCAAAAAGAGCGTTATGGTTGGGAATTTCTTTTCCTAGGAGCGAATATCGATGCCGTGGCGGAAGCCGGAAGATTCGGTATCGATGAATCGATGGCGGTCAACTATCATTGTGACAAGATAGGAACGGCTCTCAATTATGAAGTAATCGGCGAAGCGATTACGAATCTGAGAACATCCGGCGCATCATTATCGAGCGATTGGAAAAAGAGAATTGATGAAGATTATAAGAAGCGAGGTGAAAAAAGATGATTGGAGCAATCTTGGGCGATATTATCGGTAGTCCTTATGAATTCGACCTCGGGAACAAGAGCAAGGATTTTCCTTTGTTCTCGGAAAAATCCACTTTTACCGATGATACGGTAATGACATTGGCGGTTGCGATGAGTTTTCTTGATGCACGACCTGACGACTCGGATGATACGATTTTGAAAAAGCTTGCTGAGCGTATGCGTCAGTTCGGCAAGCTGTATCCGGATGCCGGGTACGGAGGAATGTTTCAACAATGGCTTTTCAATCCCGACTTGCAAGCGTACAACAGTTTGGGCAACGGCTCCGCGATGCGAGTATCTTCTGTGGCATGGCTGTATGATGACATGGATGCCGTTCGACATGCGGCAAGGCTTTCCTCAGAAGTTACCCACAATCATCCGGAGGGAATCAAAGGTGCGGAAGCAACTGCGGCCGCTATCTTTCTGGCAAGAAAAAATTACGGCAAGACGGAGATTAAGGAATATATCGAGCGTGAATTCGGATATGCGCTGAATCGAAGTTGCGATGAAATCCGTCCGAGTTATTTCCACACAGAAACTTGTATGGAAACCGTACCCGAAGCAATCACCGCTTTTTTGGAAGGCGACGATTTTGAAGATGTGATTCGCACCGCGGTTTCTCTCGGCGGCGACTGCGATACGCTGACGGCGATTGCGGGGAGTATTGCGGAAGGCTTTTACGGCGTGCCGGAGGAATTGAAGAAGGAATGTTATAATCGACTGCCGAAGCAGCTGCTTGAGGTGCTGAAAAAATTTGAAAAACGAATCGGGCGAAGATGATGATGCGTTGAGAATCTGATACTAATACCCATTAAAAAACAGAGTTATCAACAATTTGTATTTTGAATAACCG
>JAUNKE010000109.1 GCA_030532905.1 Peptostreptococcaceae bacterium | reverse complement strand
ATTTGCAACTGCAATTGGCACATATTCAATACTTCTTACTCGTTTTTTCTTATTTGTATGTTCCACCAATGCAAAATATGATCCTGATACTTTGTTATAGCCGCCATATTTATCTATGCTTTGCATACGTTCATCAGCCTTAAGAGGTTGTTGCCCATTTCCTTTTCGAATAGGATTTCCATCAAAAAGTTCTCCGGTAACTTCATAGGATAATCTCGTATAAAGAATATTATTCTTAGACATCATCTCTCGAACGGTTTTGATCGTTCCATCTTCTCCCGGAATCCAAGCTGTGATGTCCCCGCGTTTGATCTCTCTCTCATACAATGCATTATGATTCAAACTATAGGTTTTCCCCGACTGAATAAAACGAATCGGGCTTTTTGTAAACTGTGTGTCATATACATTCCCCACTACAATATTGAAATATGCGTCTTTTGCATGATGGTAATCGTTCATTTCTCGAACTTTTACAAACTCATTTTTCTGTCTGAACTCGGATACATTGCCCGCCTTTGAATATACAATGTCTGTTTCCGGCATTAACTGCCCTAAGATCTGGATCACCGCTTTGGAAGATTGACGTGCTTCTACTAATTGACGATTGATAAAATCGGCTAACTCATTTTCAGTAAAAGAACTATTTCTAGTAAGCCTCTCAAATTTTTTCTTTGTAATCAATTCCTTATCAAGTAACATTTTCCAGTGAGCAAAATTTTTCCTTCGTACAGCTTCTTTTAATGGATATTCATCGGATTTATCCTTATTCAAACGAGCCTCTACGAGAACTTTATTATCCAGACTGTCATCTTTTACTTTACTGCGCGGATAAATATGATCTACATCGTAAAAACTGCTGTTTGTCAGCAGAGCATGTAAATCAATTTCATTTCCCGAATACATGCATCTTCCCATTTGAGTGTAGTAAAGATATAATTTTTCTTGACGTAGCTGAGCATCCGAATGTTGTTCAAGCTCTCCAAGTAGTTCATTTTTTTGTCCGAAGTATTCCTTATCATCTTTTTTGATATTGTCGTAAAGAGCTTTTAATTGTTCTTTTCTAGAAACAGTTCTTTGTTTATTTTTTTGCTCTTCACGCTCCACTTCAACAAAAATTTTCATTGGATCTTTTTTAGTAATTTTTCTAATTTCTTCAACTATCTGGAGTGCTTGCCAAATACTTCTTCTAACTTTTGGCGAAACATACAAGTTTTTAATACTTTCATAGGACAACTCATCAGAAATCCCCATACTCTCTTGATTGTGTTTTTCAACATTATTTTTAAAACCAAAAGATGCGCTCAGCAATTCCATCAAATTATAGTTTGACTCTCGCATCATTCCTATAATTGATATGATCTCTCCTGTTTCTTTGTTGATATCTTCAATTTCTGTCAAAAACTCTTTTGATAATCTTCCCCAACCGGAGAACTTTAACTTAATGATCGCTTTGATCTGTTCTTCTGAAAGATTTTTGTGTCTATCTTTGATTCTTCTTTCTAAAAGCTTTCTGTCTTCGCCAAAATACAAAATATCTGCGATGATATTATCAATCATTTCCTTTTCAGAATCAGAAAACTGCTCTTTATCTAATATTTTTCTAAACTGAATATGTGATGCTAAAGATGATTTGAAATCACCATCAATTCCTGTAATTTCAGAGTTTCTGGAGGATTTACATCCCTCTTTCCAAAGATAGTCTTTTAATTTCTTTTGCGTTACTTTTTGATGTTTCAAAAATAGATCTTGAATGATCTTCTTTTTAAGATTATTATCCGGTTTTTGTCCATCAATTCTTAGGTTGTTCAATTCATTAAGCATCATGAACTCACTGTATAACAGCGAGTCTTTTGGCAAAACATCCTTCCCGATCAAATAAGTACACTTATTTGTCATACGACGAATAAATGCCTGTGCACTTTGTTGCACATCCACTTTTTCTTCAAAATTCCACGGATATATTTTGCCACTTGCTTTTTTTATGACCCAAGTATTTGAATTTGGTTGATCCTTATGCGCATCGTTTAACGGTCCTACATAATAAGGAATTCTAAAGCACAAGATCGCTAAAATCTTTTGGCTATTTGTTAAACCGCTTTCATCCTTTTCCGTTAAGAAAGGCAGGTATTTCTCCGCTTTAGAAAGAATTTTTTCCAATTCCAGCTTGTTAATTTGGTAAGGGATGACGGAATTACTTTTTTCTCGTTGTTTTGGCAAAAAAGTCCCCTCATCCAACTTATAGAAAATATCTTTATACTCCGGATCATCTTTTTGTTTGTCTAATTTTTTCTTAAGATATTTACAAAAGTCCTCTTGAGTTGCTTTATCATATTTCGCTTCTAAATCACCTTTTTTGTCTGATTTACGGCCTCTACCAAAAATATAAGCATGATAATTTCCTTTAACATAATCATATTTGAAAATCTCATCATAGACTTTTTTGCCAAAATCTCTTTTTACTAACTCCTTGAGTTTTGCTAAATCTTTCTGATGCTCAGCATACTTTTCAACCTTCGCCTCAGAAAGACTGTCTTTTCCCATGAGTATTTCTTCTAATATAGCCCAATCATGCAAAGCTTTCGCCGTCTCAAGCATCAACATTTTCCCGGCAAAAGCCAGCTCGATAGAATCCATTTTTTCATCAAAAGAACCATCACTAAAAGAAAACTCTATTTTCTCTAGTTCTTCCTCAGCATCCGGAAGCATTTTCTTGGTATCAACTTTCCCACCGACAACCAACTCCAAAAGATTTTTTAAAAATGCAAAATCCTTCTGTGTTTTCGACAGAGCGAACAAAGAAACGATCTCTTTTTTCTTCTCTTGTTTTCTCTTTTCTTTACTTCTAAGCAAAGCTTCCAGTTCTTTTGGTTTGGACACCTCAAACGCACCTAGTATATCATCAGAATCCTCTATTTCAGTTTCACCGTAAGCGAAATAGTCATTTACCGAATTGATAAATGCATGATACGCAGACTCGAACGACTTAACTTCCTCTATATTTTGATCTTGAAAAATAAAATGACCCCGATGTTTTAACGTATTTGCTATCGCCAAATAAACCAAACGCACATCAAAAACATCATTCGAATTCATCAAAGCGGATTTCAAATGAAAAATCGTCGGATATTTTTCGTGATAGTCCTTGTCGCTAAAATCGGGATCATCAAATAGAGTATTTTTCTGTTTCAAAACTTTGTCTTCCAAATGGTACTTGCTATCTTCTAAGCGCTGAAAGAAATTCACATCTTTCTCTCTTATCACTTCTAAAAATATTTCTTGTAGCCATTCAATTCGCTGATTTCTTCGCATTAATCTTCTACGAGCGGAACGTTGAACCCTACGATCAGCCGCAGTGCTCCCCTCATCAAAAAGACGTATTCCCCACATCGCTTTTTGGTTGAATTTCAGCAAACGATAGTTTAAGTCAGTCACTGCCCATCCTACCGAAGACGTCCCAATATCTAAGCCGATGTAATAATCGCCAAACTCTTTATGTTTCTTGTTCATCGTAAACTCCTTTTTAATAATAATTTGCTTTTATAAAACAGCAGTATATATCCTAATATGTAGCCATGTATTATCAAAGCATTTGTATCTCTATGATATATGTTAAATAATAGCTATATAACAATATTCTAACATTACAGAATTTAATGTCAAGATATTTTTGAAATTTGGGCAAAAAAAAACTTGCTAACGCAAGTTATCCACACAATGTGGAGTCCGAAGACGGGTAGAATAAATTTTTATTTGAACTCATGATGTAATCTCATAGGTGATCATTGAGATTATCTTTAATTTACTCCAAAAAAATCTATTTGTCAAGTCTTTTTATTTTTTTGTACTTGAATTGTCAAGTCAAATGCAACACAGTGGAATAATAAATTTCATAAGGGGTTCGAAACCCTAAACATTTTCTGGGGCGTTTGTTCATTTCATCCACTTTGC
>JAUNKE010000030.1:29050-31336 GCA_030532905.1 Peptostreptococcaceae bacterium | reverse complement strand
GATGATATAAAGATGGAGGGATAAATGATTCAGTTAAAACGAGGAGACAAGGTGGCGGTGGTCAGTCTGTCCAGAGGCACTTTGGGAGAAGATTTTTGTGCACATCAGTTGGAGCGGGGAACCAAGCGACTACAGGATTTCGGTTTGGAAGTCGTCTATATGGAAAATGCGCTCAAGGGCATCGACTATTTGGATGCGCATCCGGAAAAAAGAGCGGCGGATTTGCTGGCAGCATTTGCGGATAAGGAAATCAAAGGAATTTTTTGTGCAATCGGCGGAGATGATACCTTCCGATTAGCACCCTATATTTTTAACGAGGATGCGGAAAAAATCATTCGCGACAATCCGAAGTTTTTTATGGGATATTCCGATACGAGCATCAATCATCTGATGTTCTATAAATTGGGACTTCCGACCTTTTACGGTTTGAGCGTGTTGACTTGCTTTGCTGAACTGGATAAAGAGATGCTTCCCTATTCCAAAGCGTCATTTGAAAATATTTTTACGGACAAGCCTTTTGAATTTTCGCCAAGCGAGATTTGGTATGAAGAGCGAACGGATTTTTCACCTTCGCAATTGGACAAGCCGCGAATTTCTCATCCGGACAAAAAAGGCTATGAATTATTGCAGGGTGCATCGCGTTTCGAAGGCCATCTGATTGGAGGCTGTTTGGAAAGTCTGTATGATTTAATCGTCGGCGAGCGGTATCCGGAAGAGAAGGAAATCAACGAGCGATATCAAATTTTTCCAAGCAAAGAAAAATTTGACGGAGCCATTTTGTTTTTAGAAACCTCCGAAGAAAGACCGGAGCCGGCGAAGCTCAAAGAAATGCTCGAAGTTTTGAAAGCGAAGGGAGCTTTTGAGAAATTGGCGGGCATTCTGGTCGGCAAGCCGCAAAATGAGATTTTCTACGAGGAATATAAAAATGTATATCGTGAGGTCATCGACGAGGGCATTCCAATTGTATATAATGCAAATTTCGGGCATGCCTATCCCAAAATGCTGATGCAATACGGAGCGAAGGCGGCTGTCGATGTCGAAAAGCAAAAAATCACGATTGAACGATTATAATGTAAAAGATACACCAAATCAGTTCGGAGGAACTATGAAATTTTACACGATTGCCTTTACCAAGAAGGGGGCAAATCTTCAGCAGAGAGTGAAGACGGCGCTGTATAACAATTTTTGCAGCGATGTGGAGACCAGGGAGTTTTTATCCTCCCGAATTTATGATGAATTGTTTGGAGACAATCCGAGCAAAATCGGTCGAGCGTCGCTGGATGAATTCAGTAATGAAGCGTGGCATCATGCCGACGCCATTTTGTTCATCGGGGCGACCGGGATTGCGGTTCGAGGAATTGCCAAATATATTGTCAAAAAAGATCAAGACCCGGCGGTACTCGTCATGGACGAGTTGGGGCAATTTGTGATTCCGCTGCTTTCCGGACATATCGGCGGAGCGAATCAGTTGGCGAAAAAATTGGCGGATGATTTAGGGAGCACCTTGGTGTTGACGACGGCGACGGATATCAACAACAAGTTGGCAATCGACTCATGGGCGGTGGAAAACGGATTTGAAATTGCGGACACGAAAGGGATTGCACCGATTGCGTCGGCAATTTTGGAGGATAGAAAAATAGCGCTGATTGCATCGGAGCGATATGCGCAGTTATTGATGAAAAAATATCCTCATTTTATATGGTATGATTCCAAAGACGATAAAGATATTGAAGTTTTATTGGAGCAAGCCGGCGATTTGCCGAAGGTTTTGATTTCGCCATTTGCCCTGTCCGGAGAATTTTTGCATATCGTGCCGAAAACATTCTTTGTCGGGATGGGTGCGAGAAGGGACAAGGACAGCGGGGAATTTATTCGTTTTTATGATGAAATATTGTCAAAGCATCGCATTCATCGAAAAGCGGTATATTCGATTAACAGCATCGATTTGAAATCGGACGAAAAGGCATTTCACGATTTGATTGCAAGGGAGAAAGAGAGTACGAATATCGGACTTGATTTTTTCCCTGCGGATGAACTCGCCAAGGCGGAGCAATTCACATCGCACAGCTTTGTGCCTTCGAAATTGGTCAGCTCGGTGACGGGAGTCGATAATGTTTGTGAGCGTGCCGCGGTGATGGCGATGGTCAAGAAATTAGGAGAGCAAAGTCGAGCTCAAGTAGTTGTGGAGAAAACGAAAAAGGAGGGGATGACAATAGCCATTGTCGTCGCCGGTTTCTCTCCCGGCTAACCGCTCTAGAATTTATCGTTTAATTCGCCCGCTTCAAA
>JAUNKE010000030.1:0-28950 GCA_030532905.1 Peptostreptococcaceae bacterium | reverse complement strand
GGTGTCGCCGTTTCTCTCCTTGCTAACCGCTACAGAATAAACTGCGTGATTGACTACGGTGATAGGGCTCGAGGATCGTCGCTAGTTTCTCTCCCGACTAACCGCTCTAGAATTTATCGTTTAATTCGCCCGCTTCAAAACGCAAAGCAAAATGCCGGCAAGCGGCTTGCTTTGCAACCGTGTTTTGTTCGCTTAGCGAGAAACGATGGAAATTCTTTTGCTAAAACGCTTGGAAGAGAAACCGAGCTCTTTATCGAGAAGGGAAAAGGAATGAACGCGCTGCGTTCTATAGTTATTATTGGACAGACTTGCGCTTAGTGCAAAATGTAAGCAATTCTCTCACAAAATCACCTTTCGTCAACATGCTTAGTTGGTGTTAGAGGAATATGTATGAGGTTATAAAAGTTGTTGGACAGGTAAAAATGAATCGATATCCGCTTTGAGAAGGCTTTGTTTTGAAGTCCGTATTTACGGCAAAGGAGGAAGCTATGAAAGAGATGAATTTTGTAAATGTTGTTGTGCCGGCGATTGTTTCGATTGTGGTGGCAAGTGCTACATTTTGGTTTCAGACATGGCTGAAGGCGAACTTTGAGAAAAAGGGTGCCGATGATGCTTTTAAGAAAAAAGTGGTGGAAGAGTATTTTATGCGAATCAATAATTTGTTCCGCTATATGTATCTCGATATGGAAAATTTCTTTTTGCAGGAGAATATCGATGACGGATTTACGGATATGGAGGAGTTTAAGGATCATATCCCGAAGCTGATTACACTTTGTTTGGAACTGAAAGTGTATTATGACACTTATAAGGATGTGGTGATTCGGGATGCGGAGCTGGATAATTTGCACGAAAAATTGAGCAATCTCATCGTTTCGGTTTATGAGACGACGGAAGAGGATATTGACGACGGTTATATCCGTTTTTACAATGAGGTTCAGGAAGTGGTACAAAAGATTCAGACTAAGGCGGCGCTGTTATTGTTTCCGCCATGCTAAAAAATCTAAATAAGAAAGGGAAAATATGAAAATATATGTTATCGGAACGGGTCCGGGAGAGCTTTCACAAATTACACCGAAGGCATTGGACGCGATTAAGGAATGCAATGTGATTGCTGGCTACAATTTGTATGTGGATTTGTTGGGAGATATGATTGAAGGCAAGGAGCTTATCCAAACGCCGATGAAGCAGGAAGTCAAGCGTTGTGAAATGGCGATTGAATCCGCGCTTGCGGGCAATACGGTGGCGATGATTTCCAGCGGCGATGCCGGCGTCTATGGTATGGCGGGATTGATTTACGAATTGGCGGAGGATTATCCGGATTTGGAAATCGAAGTGATTTCCGGAATTACGGCGGCAAGTTCAGCCGGTGCCGTGCTCGGAGCGCCGCTTATCCACGACTTTGCGATTATCAGTTTGAGCGATTTGCTCACGCCATGGGAAAAAATCGAGAAGCGGTTGGAGATGGCATCCGCAGCGGATTTTGTCATCGCTTTATACAATCCGTCGAGCATGAAGAGAGCGGACTATCTTCAAAAGGCTTGCGATATCATGATGCGTCACAAATCGCCGGACACCAAATGCGGCTATGTCCGAAATATCGGTCGTGATGAGGAAGAGCATACGGTATTGACGCTTGCGGAACTTCGGGATGCGAAGGTCGATATGTTTACAACGGTGATAATCGGAAACGAGAGCACAAGAATTATCAATGGAAAATTGGTTACACCAAGAGGATATAGAAAATGAAAATCGTAATTTTTGCCGGAACTTCGGAAGGCAAGGCGACAGCGACCTTGCTTGCTGAAAAAGGGCATGAACTTTTTGTAACCGTGGCAACGGAATACGGAAAATGCGTTTTTGAAGAGAGTTTGACGCAGCAGAATGTGCATCTGTTGGAGGGACGCTTGAATATCGACGAGATGACAAATCTTGTCGAACAAGCGGACTTGGTTACGGATGCCACGCATCCTTATGCGGTGGAAGTGAGCAAAAATATCGTGACGGCATGCGAGCGGGCACAAAAACCGTATCTGCGAATTCTTCGCGGAAATCAAGATGCCAAAGCCTACGAGGATGTCATTCTTTGGGCAAAAGATCAGGACGATGCGATTCGTATCATGAACGAGTATGACGGCCGCGTGCTGATGACGACGGGCAGTAAGGATTTGCCGAAATATACGGCGGTCAACAATTATAAGGAGCGTTTGTTTCCGCGCATATTGCCCGACATGGTTTCGCTTGAGATAGCGATGGGAAGCGACTATAAAAAGAAAAACATTATCTGCATGCAGGGTCCTTTCACCCATGAAGTCAATGAGAGCATGCTGGAGATGCTCGGCGCGGATTTTCTATTGACGAAAGAAACGGGCGAGTCGGGCGGCTACTATGAAAAATTGTCCGCCTGTCGAGCGGCGAATGCGAAGGCCATCGTCATCAAAAGACCGCCGGAAGAGATAGATAAGAAGTCCGATGCGAAAATTCCGATGGGCTCCTGCACTCTGCATGAGCTGAATGCTTTTTTATCCAATCGCGGCGAGAGCGATTTTAAGCTGGAGCAATTGGAATTATGGCTGAGCGATTATCGTGCGCGCGATGAGGAAAAAAATCCGCCTTTGGAAGCCATATATACTAAGGAAGAAACTCTTTTGGTCAACGATGAAACTAAAGACCGAGAAGCTCTTTTACAAAATGAAATGAGCGATGTTACCGTACCGAAAATCAGTTTTGAAACGGCGCCGCGTTTTCCAATCTTTTTGGATTTGAAAGACAAACTCGTGACCGTCATCGGCTCGGGAAATATCGCCCGCAGACGAATCAAAGCGCTACTCAGCTACGGGGCGAAGGTTCGTGTCATTTCGCCGAATGCTTCGAGCAATTTGGAGATGGCGGGCATCTTGGATTGGGAAGAGGATATTGCATCGGGTTATCGTGGCGAAATTGAAATCATCAATCGCACCTATGAGTACGGCGATTT
This sequence comes from Peptostreptococcaceae bacterium, assembly GCA_030532905.1. Taxonomy (GTDB): domain Bacteria; phylum Bacillota; class Clostridia; order Peptostreptococcales; family Filifactoraceae; genus JAUNKE01. The sequence goes on along the minus strand of JAUNKE010000030.1, from coordinate 25,976 downwards.
GAAAGATGCGGTAATAGCGGTGACTGCAACGGACAATCGGGAGGTCAATCATCAGGTTTACAAAGAGGCTTGCGAGCGAAAAATCTTTGTCAGCGTGGCGGACAAAAAGGACGAGAGCAGCTACTTTTTCCCGGCGACCTGGCTCGGTGACAGTCTCAGCGTAGGAATTGTCGGAGACGGAACAGACCATCGATATGTGCGACAGTCGGCGGACGCGATTCGAGAGGCGCTGGATAAATTGAATTTGACGCCAAAAGCGAGGGAATCATGAAGAAAATAAGAATTGGAACAAGAGACAGCAAGTTGGCGATGATACAGACTCAAATCGTTGCGGACAGTATCAAAAAATATGATTCGAGCATCGAGATTGAAATCGTACCGATGAAGACGACCGGCGATATCATTTTGGATAAGACTTTGGATAAAATCGGCGGGAAAGGACTTTTTGTCAAAGAGTTGGACAAGGCTCTCCTCGATGAAAAAGTCGATATTACCGTTCACAGTATGAAAGATATGCCGATGGAGCTGGATGCGAGAATTCCGATTTTGGCAACGGGCAAGCGGGAAAATCCATGCGATGTGTTGGTTTTACCGAAGGGGAAAAGTTTGGAGAAGCATTTGCCGATCGGATCTTCCTCCGCTCGACGCAATATCCAGCTGCGAAAATTGTTTCCCGACTTTGACATCAAGCCGGTTCGCGGCAATGTGCTCACCCGATTGGAAAAGCTCGACCGAGGCGAATATTCGGCATTGGTGCTCGCATCGGCGGGACTTCAAAGACTCGGATTGGAAGATAGAATCAGCGAATATTTCAGCGTTGAGCAAATTATTCCGGCAAATTGTCAGGCGGTGATCGCCGTACAGGGACGCGCGGATTTTCCGAAAGAAATTTTATCCGAATTTCACTCGGAGCAGTCCTTTATCACAAGTCTGTGCGAGCGCGCCTTCGTACGCGAACTCAACGGCGGATGCTCCGCACCGATAGCGGCTTATGCAAAACTTAGCGGCGATCAAATCACACTGAGCGGGCTCTATGTCGTGGAGAAGGAGTTTGAGCATTACAAGACGGAAATGGAGCGAGGCAATATCGTTTCGCTTAACATATATCAAGGAAGTAAAACGGCATCCAAGTCACAGGCACGGCAGCTTGGGATGGAGCTTGCCGCGGAATTGAAATCAAAAGCGTAAAGGAAGAGGTTATGCAAAATCGTGAGAAGAAAATAAAAGGCTTTGTCAGCTTGGTAGGCGCGGGCCCCGGCGACAGAGGCTTGCTTACCATCAAAGGAAAAGAGCGAATCGAGGCGGCGGAGGTCGTTATCTATGACCGATTGGTCAGTCCGGAAGTCATGAGTCTCGTGCCGCAAAATGCTGTTAAAATCAATGTGGGCAAAAGGATGAGTCACCATCCCGTTCCACAGGAGGAGATCAACAAAATTATTTTGGAGAATGCCCAAGCCGGCAAGCGAGTGGTTCGCCTGAAAGGAGGCGACAGCTTTTTGTTCGGACGCGGCGCCGAAGAATTGGAGCTGTTAATCGAAAACGAAGTGCCTTATGAAGTTGTGCCCGGAATCACATCGGCGATTGCCGTACCGACCTATGCGGGAATTCCGGTGACGCATCGAAATTTGACATCCAGTTTGCATATTATCACCGGACATGCCAAGGCGGGCAAGAAAGTCGATATCAACTACAAAGCTTTGGTGGAGCACAAAGGAACTTTGGTTTTTCTGATGGGACTCACCGCATTGTGCGAGCTGATGGACGGATTGATTGAAGCGGGCATCGACCCGAATATGCCGGCGGCAACCATCGAAAAAGGAACGACCTCCTTTCAACGCAAAGTGGTCGCGACCGTCAGCACGATTTACAAAAAGGTGCGTGAAGCGGACATTGAAAGTCCGGCAATCACAATTGTGGGCGATGTGGCGGGGCTGAGTCAAAATATGGATTGGTTCACGATAAAGCCGCTCATCAACAAAACGATTTTGGTCACGAGACCGAAGGAAAAGGCGGGACAGCTGTCGGATAAATTGCGGGAGCAGGGTGCAAAGGTGGTTGAATTTCCTTGTATCGAAACCGTCATCCTGCCGGAGAATGAAGATTTCGTCGATGCGATGTACGATATGAAAAACTATGCCTATATCGTATTTTCGAGTCCGAACGGCGTGGAAAAATTTTTCAAAAAACTGTCGGACAACAAACTCGATATTCGTACGCTCTACGGTGTAAAGATTGCCGCGGTGGGACAGCAGACCAAAAAACTGTTGGAGCAAAGAGGTTTGGTCGTCGATTATATGCCGGATGTGTATGAATCCGCTCATTTGGCGGAGGGTTTGGTAAAAGATATTTTGCCGAATGAAAAAGTGATGCTTATACGCGGTAAATTGGCGACGGATATTTTGCCGAGCGTATTGCGAGAAAACAATATTGTTTATCGCGAAGTACAGGTGTATGATACGATTTATAAAAATCCGATGGAAGATTTTATAGAAGAAGATATGAAAAAAATCGACTATGCCGTATTCAGTTCGGCATCGACGGTCGAAGGATTTACCAAAGCGCTGCCGATGGATTTTTCGAGCATTCATGCGATTTGCATCGGAAATGTGACGGCGGAGAAGGCGAAATCCTATGGGATGAAGGTGGAAGTTGCCGAAAAAGCGACCATCGATTCTCTGATAGAAAAAGTAATTGAGGTAGCGAGATGATAAAAAGGCCAAGAAGGTTAAGACAAAATGACATTTTGAGAAGAATGGTGCGCGAAACGAGAATTTCCAAAGATTCCCTGATTTATCCTTTCTTCGTGAAAGACGGGAAGAATATCAAATCGCCGATTGGAAGCTTGGACGGGCAATTCCATTACAGCGTGGATACCGTATCGAGTTTTATCGAGGAAGCGATGGAGCGCGGCGTCGAGCGATTTATGATTTTCGGCGTGCCGGATGAGAAGGATGCATGCGGCTCCTCGGCTTATGCGCAGGACGGCATCGTGCAAAGAGCGACGATGGAAATTAAAAAAAGATTTCCGGAAGCCTACATCATTGCCGACACTTGCATGTGTGAATACACATCGCATGGGCATTGCGGCATTTTGGACGGGCAATATGTGGACAACGACAAGACGATAGAGGTTCTGGCAAAAATTGCGTTGTCGCAGGTGCAGGCGGGGGCCGACATGGTGGCGCCTTCCGATATGATGGACGGGCGCGTTTCGGCGATTCGAAATATGCTCGACGGACATGGCTATGAGAATGTCGCCATCATGAGTTATGCGGCGAAATACAGCTCCGCATTCTACGGACCTTTTCGAGATGCGGCGGGCTCCGCACCGAGTTTCGGGGATAGAAAACAATATCAGATGGATTACCACAACAGCAATGAGGCGATGCGTGAAATCGCATTGGACATTGAAGAGGGAGCGGACTTGGTGATTGTCAAGCCGGCGCTTTCCTATTTGGACATCATTCATCGAAGCAAAGAAAAATTTGACATTCCAATCGCAGCCTATTCCGTCAGCGGCGAGTACGCGATGATAAAAGCGGCGGGCAAAGCGGGATTGATTGACGAATACAAAATTATGTGCGAATCGGCGACATCGATTTATCGAGCGGGCTCCGATATGCTCATCACATATTTTGCCAAAGAGTTGGCGGATGCGATTGTCAAAGGCGATATCGGATAGGAGGTAGTATGCCGAAAAAAGTAACCGTTGTAGGTGTCGGGCTCGGACAGGAGAAATTTTTGACCGCCCATGCGAGAGAAGTGCTCACATCTGCAAAAAAAGTTTATACCACCGCAAGAATCGGGATGGAGCTTGAAAATATTTTGCAGGAAATCATTTCATTCAAAGTCAGCGAAATCGTGAAGCTCATCCAAGAAAGCCCGGAAGATATCGTGGTGATGGTTTCCGGCGATACCGGTTTTTACAGTTTGGCAAAGACCATTTCGAGAGGACTCAAAAACAGCGATATTCAAATTGAAATCATCAACGGAATCAGCTCGATGCAATACTTTTTTGCAAAATTGGGAAGCGGCTTTGAGGATGTCGTACTGAGCTCCGTACATGGCAGAGAGACCAACCTCGTCGCTTTGTCCACCTACAACAAAAGAGTATTTGCGCTGACCGGCGGCGAGGCGAAGGTCGTCAATATCTGCGAAGGGCTTTGCGCGGCGGGGATGGATTTTTTGAAGGTGACGGTTGGAGAAAATCTCGGCAGCGAGAGTGAAAAAATTTACTCCGGCTCACCGTCGGAAATCAAGGAAAAAGAAATTCCCGAGCTGGCGGTCATGCTGATTGAAAATGAAAATCCGGCGAATCCGAACTCCTTTATTCGTGACGAAGACCTCGAGCGCGGCAATGCACCGATGACCAAAGAAGAAATTCGTCATATCTCATTGGCGAAACTGAATATACAGCCCGAAGATGTCGTCTATGATATCGGAGCGGGCACCGGCTCGGTGACTTTGGAGATGGCAAAGCGAGCAAATCGCTCCCGGGTCTATGCGGTCGAGCAAAAAGAAGATGCCTATGAGCTTGTTCAACTGAACCGAAAACGATTGGGTATTCATAATATCAAACTCAGCTTTGCAAAAGCACCCGACGGAATGGAAGATTGGGAGCCGGCGGACAAGGTCTTCATCGGCGGCTCCGGAAAAAATATGGGAAAAATCATCGAAACGATTGTGGAAAAGCATCGACAGCATTATGAGCAGATGGTGGATAAATCGAAATTCAAGAAAAAGTCGATTCGCTTCGTTATCAACACGATAACGCTGGAGTCATTGACGGAAGCAAATCAGATTTTGGAGCAGCCACCATTTGAAAATGTCGAGTATGTCAGCATTTCGTCTGCGAAATCGAAAAAAATCGGCGGATACAATATGATGATGGCAAACAATCCAATCTATATTATTTCGGCGGACTATCCATTGGATTTCCAAAACGAGAACTGTTAATAAGACAAGTCTTTTCCAAGAAGGCGTAAGAAAGGAAAATTAAGTGAGAAACGGAACTGAAAAAGAACCGAATCACGAGAAGAAAAATTATATGACTGCAGGCATCGTCTTCGGGATGTTGGCGGGTGTCGTTGTTATGAGCATTCTATCCATGTACGGACAAATACTTTGGGGTGGCGTTTGCATCGGTGTGGGAATGTTGATTGGAATGCTTGTCGGGATGAATATTCCGAAGAAAGATTGATTTGATAAAAATCCGATGCGAAGGACATGGATTTGTTTGGAGCAAAGGACATCGCACGACGAATTTCCAATTGAAATTGCGGTGAGGGATTTATCACAAAGAACAACCATTGGAAAATTTACTGAAATTTCCGCTCGAAACCATTGTTTATTCACTCAAAATCTGAGTATCTTGTGGATAAGTGTGTGGAAAACTTTTGGATAAGAATTCATAGAAAAGGATTAGCAGATTATATCCGGAAAGTCAAGAAAAAATAATAAAAAAACAAATGACGGCGGAATTTCATTTTACATCTTGTATATTGTTATAAGTATTGGAACAGAAGAATTTGGAAGGAGATTTTATATGAAATTTGACATTGTGGCACCGAATGAAATCGAAAAAAAGAGTTTTGAAATTATTTCACAAATTATCCGCGACGAGTATCCGGATTTCGTGGTCGAGCCGAAGCATGAAGCGGTTTTGAAAAGAGTTATCCACACATCAGCGGACTTTGAGTATCTATATAATTTAGCATTCTCCGATACGGCGGTTGAAGCGGGATTGGACGCGCTCAAAAGAGGAGCGGTCATCATAACGGACACCAATATGGCAAAATCCGGAGTGAGCAAACCGTCTTTGAAAAAATTGGGTGGAGCGGTAGAATGTTTTATTGCCGACGAGGATGTGGCGAAAGAAGCGAAGGAAAGAGGAATCACGAGAGCCATCGTGTCGATGGAAAAAGCTGCGAAAATCGACCGACCGCTCATTTTTGCAATCGGAAATGCGCCGACGGCACTGATTGCGTTGGATCAGATGATTAAAGAGGGCAAAATCAAACCGGAACTTATTATCGGCGTACCGGTCGGCTTTGTCAATGTCGTAGAGTCCAAAGAATTGATTATGGAGTCGGGGATTCCGTATATCGTGGCGAGAGGTCGAAAAGGCGGCAGCAATGTAGCGGCTGCAATTTGTAATGCGCTTATGTACCAATTGATTGAGCGAGAAGGATTCTAAAATGAGAAGGCACAGGGAACTGTGTCTTTTTGTTTGCTTCGTATAACAACAAACAAAACAGATTAGTATTTTGATGATGAAATTGCGACATTGACTTTGCTTACTGCGGTTGCATGAAGCAACGCATTTTTTGATGCGATATTTCAAAAATGCTGATATAATTGTAGTTGAGCTTGTATTCCTTCCTATTATAGTATCAATCCAAAAGAGAATGAAGGAATACAATAAAGACTTTCAGCGAGACGGTGATTTTCAAATTTGAAGTGATTTGTAACATTATTGCGCTCGAAGAAAAACTTTCAAAGTAAGTTTGCCTAATGCGTTTGGGGAATCAAAATACAATAGAATTTCTCTGATTGAATATCGGAATATGTAATTTTTGGGAAATAGGAGCGAGATATGAAATTAAAAACATCGGATTTTTTGCTGAGCAGAAAAGCTGAGCTTCAGCAAATTGTTGATATTTTGGGACGGGAATTTTCTTATGTTTCCATCTTGGGCGCGGATGTTTCCGGTAAATCGTATGCGGTGCGCAGCAGCGGATTTTCCATCAAGCCGTCGGAGGATTCCCAGCGCGGTTTTGTGGTGCGGGTTTTTCAGGAGAACGGATTCAGCGAGTATTCTTTCAATGATTTGGATGTAAAACGAGTATGCGAAAGAGTGCGCGAGATTGCGAAGGCGGATCGACTCGCTTTTTTGAAAAACAATTCACCCGTGAATTATCCGAAAGCGCCGACTGATGAAAAGGCGGATCATTTTTTTGTAGGCGAGGCGGAGCAGTTACCGACGCAAGACAATCCGAAAGAAATATTGGAAAAGATGAGTGAGGCACATGACAGAGTGAAGGCGAATTATTCTCAGGTCGTGCAGCTGATTTTGGAAATGTCGGTCGTTCAGGTGAATAAGATTTTTCTATCCAAGAACAAAGATTTATACCAAAGCTACGCCTTTGCCATCGGAGCTTCTGCGGCAATCGCATCCGATGGAGAGAATACTCAGCAGGATATGATAACCAAATCGGGAATTTGCGGACTGGAGATGGTTGACGAACTGGAGAGTATGGCGGACATCGCATCGAAGCGAGCGGAAGAATTGCTCCATGCGGAATCGATTGAGGCGGGCGAATATGATATCATTTGCGACCCGGAATTTACCGGTTTGATTGCACATGAAGCCTTTGGACATGGCGCGGAGATGGATATGTTTGTCAAAAATCGCGCCAAGGGACAGGAATATCTCAATCAGCGCGTGGCTTCGGACAAGGTTGTTATGCATGACGGAGCTTGTGCATGTGAAGAAGTCTCCAGCTATCTGTTCGACGATGAAGGAAATCTCGGCAAGGACACCGTCATTATTCAAAACGGAATACTGAAGCATGGCATGTGCGATGAGCTTTCTGCAATATTGCTCGGCATCGAACCGACGGGCAACGGAAAAAGGGAAAGCTACAAAAGAAAAGCCTATACGAGAATGACCAATACTTTTTTTGAAGAGGGAAGCGATTCGCTGGAGGATATGATTGCTTCGATTAAATTCGGCTATCTGTTGGAAGGTTTTTCATCCGGAATGGAAGACCCGAAAAACTGGGGAATCCAATGCGTGGCATCCAAAGCTCGGGAGATTGTCGATGGCAAGTTGAGCGGCAAGATTGTGAGTCCGGTCTATTTGACAGGCTATGTGCCGGAACTGTTGGAGTCGATTTCGATGGTTTCACCGGGCATCGTGCTTTCCGGAGCGGGGCATTGCGGAAAAGGATGGAAAGAATTGGTCAGAACCTCAATGGGAGGCTCTTATATTAAAGCGAGAGGGAGATTGAGCTGATGATAGAGCAAATTAGAGAATTGTTGAATCGAGATGATATTTCCGCGTGGACGATTGCGGAAGAGAAATATTCTTCGAGCGAATTGTTCTTTATCCAAGAGAATTTGGATATGAATCGGCTGACGGAAGTGCACGAATTTTGTGTATGTGTGTATGTCGATTTTGAGCAGGCGGATGAAAAATACAAGGGCGATGCTGTTTTTTTGGTCGGCATATCGGATTCGAAAGAAGAGATTCAAAAGAAAATCGACGATGCGGTTTTCAGCGCGGGATTTGTGAAAAACAAATGGTATGATTTGCCATACAATGACGAAACGAAATATCCGACGCTCAAGGCTTTTGAAAATAAAAAAGAACTTAAAGAGAAATATGATGAAATCCATCGGACGATTTACAAATCCTATCCTTATTCGGCGAAAGTGAATTCCTGTGAAATTTTTTCAAGAGAAGGATTCTGCCGAGTAATCACATCCAAAGGAACGGATATCACCTATCCGCATGGAGAATTTTTGTTCGAGCTCGTAACGGATTCGAATGAAGGCGAGGAGCCGATTGAAATTTTCAACGATTATTCGTTGACGCATATCGATATTGCGGAAATCGAAAAAATCGTTGATAAGCAGCTTATGGAAACCGATGGAAGAAGTCGGGCGATTCGTAATCGCAAGCTGGAAAATCAGCGCGTTATTATCAGCGGAGATGCGGTGGAGGAATTTTTCTTCTTCTATGTGGATCAAGCGAGTGACAGTTGGATTTACCAAGGCGGCAGTCGGGCGAAGCTGCATGAGAACTTTTTGTCACCGGATGCGCAGGAAAAGCTGAATATCCGAATGAATCCGGCTTTGGAGAATTCGATTTATGCCAAACCGGTGGATAGAGAGGGAAAGATATTGTCCGCCTATACCTTGTATGAAGCGGGCAAGGTTCAAAATTTACGAACTTCCGCGCGATACAGTCATTATATGGGCATAGAAAATATGGGAAGCTGCAGCACTTTTGAAATGGACGGCGGAAAAAATTCTTTATCGGATTATATCAAGGGCGATTATATTGAGATTTTAGCTTTTTCGTCCTTCGTTATGGATCCGACAACGGGCGATTTCGGCGGAGAATTTCGTTTGGCGAAATGGGTAAAAGACGGAGAAATTCATTTTATTACCGGAGGCGCTATCTCGGAAAATATCTTCAAGATTCAAAATCAGATGCATTTTTCAAAGGAGCTTGAGCAAAGAAAATATTCCATTACGCCAAAGGCAATTATTTTGGACAATGTCACCGTATCGGGACAATAAATTATGGATTCAAATTGAAGGATGAAAATCTGCTTTTGCGCTTAGGAATTCGGGAGAAGCAAAAGAGTTTTTCAAAATAAATTGGAGAACAGGATTTCGTTTTTTTGGAGTTTAACAAAAAATGGAGGGATGAAAATGGATTACAGAAAGTTAGCGGATTATTTTATGGCGAACAATGCATTTGCGCGCCATATCGGGATCGTCGTCACCGATGTCGGTTTGGGATATGCCAAAGGCGAGCTTGAAATCAAGGAGAACTATACGAATTTCAGCAAGGGTCTGCATGGCGCGGTGTATTATGCGCTTGCGGATACTTTGGCTGGAATTGCTTCCAAGACCCACGGCAAGTCATCGGTCACTTTGGAAGGCAAGATGAATTTTATTCGGGCGGCAAAAGAAGGCAAGATTCATGCGGTGGTCGAGCAAATCAATCAGGGCAGAGCCACCGGAGTTTATGAAGGAAGAGTCTATGACAAGGACGATAAATTGGTGGCATCGGCAACCTATACCTTCTACATGCTCGATAAGGATATTATAATAGAATAAAGGCTTTCGGATGTTTCGGCATCCGAAGCTACATAGAGGATGAAGATGTTAAGAGTAATTGAGTTTTCAGGAGTCAAAAAGCGATATTATATCGCGATGTTGCTGCTCCATCTATTTTATGCCGCCGTTTTGGTGCTTGAAGTACGAGTGGTCGGCAGGATTTTGGATGATATTTCCGATATCCGATATTTTTTGTACTTTATTCTGCTGTTGTTTTTGCAAAATATATTTCAGCAGATAATTCATTGGGGAAATTTAAAATTAAATTTGTTATTGGAGAAGAAATTTTATCAATCCTATGTGACATTTCTTTCGGGCATTCCATACTATCATTATGAAAATGCCGACACGCATCAGGAAATTTATTTTTCAAAGGACATTGTTTCCAAATTTCATACATTTTTCAACAGCTCGCTGTCGATGTTTGTCTATACGATTCGATTTGTCGGCTACCTCATCATCATTTCAAAATCCGTATGGTACTTGGGGCCGATTGTTCTGTTGCTCTTTGTTCCGATTCTTTGGATAGCATTTTATTCCGGGAATATGGAATACGAAAGTCAAATCGACAGCGGCAATTTCTTTCGAAGGGCATCGTATTTCTCATCGCTTGTGATGGGCAAAGAGACTGCTCATGAACGACGAATTTTCGGATTCGGGAAATCTATCAAAGCAAAGTGGAATGAGCAACAGGATGAGGCGGTTGCGATTGAAAAAAAGATTTTGTTTTTCTCGGAGCTCTATGCAAATGCGGGCATCGTCTTGATGATGGTCTGTCTGCTTGTCGTATTTTCCGTCATTGTTCTGCTCGGGAAAAACAACATGACTTTCGGCTCTTACGCTTCTTTGCTCGGAGCCTTGCTTCTGTTTACCGATGAGATTTCCTACAGTCTTTCGCAACAGATTCGTAAGATGATGGAAACGCATCTCTTTATGAAAAAATTTGCTCGCTTTATCGATGGGAATTACGCGGAAAATCAGCGAGCGGAGAAAATTTCCGATATCCGAAAAATCGAATTCAAAAATGTCGGCTTCTCGTATGGCGAGAATCGCGTTCTTAAAAATTGCAGTTTTATTTTAGAAAAAGGTAAGCAATATGCACTCGTCGGAGAAAACGGAGCCGGCAAGACCACCTTGATTAAAATTCTATTGGGGTTATTGCCTTATGAGGGCGAGGTGTTTATCAACGACAAGGAGCTGTCTCAAATCGAGAAAGAGTCTTTGCGACGAGAGTTGGGTGTGATTTTTCAGGACTTCAATAAATACGAATTATCGATTGCGGACAATATTGTACTCGGCGAAGAAAAACCGCTGAGTGAAATTCTTCAGACCGTAGGACTCGACAAGAAGGTGGAAAAATTTTCAAATCGAGAGCATACCATGCTCGGAAAATTGGATGACGGAATTTCCCTGTCGCTGGGCGAATGGCAAAAATTGGTTTTGGCTCGCGTGCTTGTACGGGAGAATAGCTGTCTGATTTTTGATGAACCGACGGCATCTTTGGATGCCATCAGCGAGCGTGAAATTATAAAAAATATTAATAGTAAATTAACAAAAGACATGCTCAGCATTTGGATTACCCATCGTTTAGGAAGCTGTAAAGACTCTGATGAAATATTGGTTCTGAAGGACGGAGAAATTGTTGAGAGAGGCGGTTTTGAAAAATTGATGGAACAGGAAAATTATTTTTACCATCTCTATACAACGCAAAGGAGTCTGTACTATGAATAATGTATTCAAAGCGATTCAGCTCGTTTTTCGATTGGATAAAAAGAGCTTCGTTATCAATTACGGAATCTTTACATTGGAATCCCTGTCTTTCGTGGCGAGTATTTGGGCGATGCAGATGGTGTTGGAGCAAATTGCACGGTATCTCCAATCCGAAACTTCGGCAAAGACGGTGATTGCTTATCTGCTCTTTTTTACTTTGATTAAAATACTCATCTATGTGCTCCGCTCCTACATGGGATATTATTGTGAATACTATGATTTGTCGCTTCGTCAACGAATTGAAAAAACGACGCAGGACAAAGAAATTGCGCCGATATGCTATGAAGATAAGGAATTTTTGGATTTGCTTTCTCAAGCGCAAATCGGTAAGAACCGAATTGTTGCGATTACCAATGCCTACATCGACATTGTATTTATGTACGGTTTGAATTTTTTATTTTTGGCAATCTATCTCTTTTATTTGAATAAAACATTGATATTGATTTTGGCGCTTGCGATAGCTTTGCAGATATTGCATGGTCGATTTGAGCGCAAGGTTGAAAAAGAATTGGAAGAGAAGATAAAAAATATACGACGAAAAAGAGACTATTTTGTAGAGCTTTTTGCAAAAAGAGAATCCGTAAAAGAAATTTATGCACTTGGCAATCATGACTTCTTTCGAAATAAACTGGGAGAGATTTTAGATAAACTCTACGAATCCGGTGAAAAATTTTACCGCAAATTGTTGAATAATGATTTGCGAATGGGCATCGGAAGAGCGATTACCTTTTCAGTATGCTTTGCGCTTATCTTTTGGAAAAGAAATGAGTTGACATTGTCGGAATATGCGGTACTGTTCGTTACGATGAATTCCATTTTGTCGCTGATGGAGGAAGGTTTTTATACCCGACTGAAGCGAGTCAATAGCGACATCGTCTATCTGGATGCTTATTTCAAATTTATGGAGAGTGATTTTGAAGCGGAAAAAATGGAATTCGGCGATGAAATTCGCTTGAAGAATGTGAGTTTTCGATATCCCAATGCTGAAAGCTATGCATTACAAAATATTGATCTATGCATTCGTCCCGATGAAAAAATCGGCGTGGTCGGCGTAAACGGCTCCGGAAAATCCACACTGAGCAAATTGATATTGCAAATGTATGAACCGAGCGAAGGCGAAATTCAGAGTCTGCCAAGCAGTGCGGTGTTTCAAGATTTTGTCAAATATGAGCTTTCCACATTGGAGAATATCCAAATTTCAGATTTTGAAAAAGAGGTTGAAGCCTCTTTAATCGACGAGATTGCATTCGGCGAATCGCAGGATGCGGATTACAACAAAGTATTGTCCAAGCAATTTTCGGATAAGGATATTTCTCAGGGGCAATGGCAAAAGCTCGCAATTCTTCGCGGACTGCACAAAAATTCCGATTTTCTTGTCTTTGATGAGCCGACATGGGCGATTGACCCGATTGTGGAAAAGAAGGTTTTTGACTTCATCTATGAAAAATCGAAAAGGGGAATGCTGGTTGTGACTCACAGATTGTCGCTCATCAAAAAGATGGACCGGATCATCGTATTGGACAAGGGCAGACTCATCGGCTATGATACGCATGACAATTTACTGAAATCCAATGAGCATTACAAAATGCTTTGGGAAGCCAATTTATAAAAATTACGGAAAACCTCTGAAGGATGAAAATGACTTCGGAGGTTTTTTCTGTCTTATAAACGAAACGAAATTTTCACACAACAGTAACCCGTCTGCCCCGATTTGTTAACAATTTTCGTTTACAATAAGTGTAAGATGTTCATAGAAGATGCTGAAACCGAACATCAATTGAGCTCTGGTATTCAAATCTCGTAAAAGCTGGAGAAAAAGCATGCTCTTGTGTTTCCTGCAAACTGGGAAGCAAAGAACAGTTATTCAAAATACAAATTGTTGACAACTGCTTTTTCCATTTAGTATGAGCGGCGATTTCATTTTGCGGATTGGCGATTTAACTGCGAGCGTGTTTTGACATATCGATAAAAAATCGTCGATTTTCCAAAAGTGTAGGCGCGGAAAATCAATTCTGATTTAGAAATGGTTCGGTTTCGGTAGGATTGGAAATGGAGGAGTTATGAAAAGGCAAATCATGAAAAGAATATCCATCGTTCTTACATTTATGATGCTGATGACCTTTCTTGGAAATTTGACTTCATTTGCAGCGCAGCAAAAAGAAATGGAAAGCTTTACACATAAATTGGGAGTGGGGGTCAATGCCGATTGGAAAAAAGAGACCAAGACACTTACTATTTATGGCGATGGGAAAATTGAAAATGAAAAATGGGAAGCATTGGCAAAATTATTTCATCAGGACAATTTCAACAATCAGGGCGGTTGGGTGAAAAACAACTTTTTTACAATTGTATTTGCCGACAAAACCGTACGCTTTCCGGACAATACGATGATTGGAAATTACGGTTTTTTCCAAAACTTTGAAGGAAAGATAGAATTACCGGCTCAAATCGATACATCCAATGTGCGATATATGAATAATATGTTTGCGAAAACGGCTAAGGCGAATCCCGATGTTTCGAATTGGAACACATCCAATGTAGTCAGCATGGCGGGCATGTTTTCGGAAACACAATCGGCAAATCCCGATGTTCGCGCGTGGGATGTGAGCAGAGTGGAAGATATGAATGTGATGTTTTCTTATGCGAAGGCGGCAAAACCGGATGTGAGCAAGTGGAGAACGAGCAGTTTGAAATCCGCATGGGGCATGTTTAACGGCGCATCCTCCATCGTTGAGCTTGACTTGAGCAACTGGGGAAGATTTGCGAATGTCCCGGTAGGCGATGCCTTTCACAATTTGCCGAATTTGAAATACTTGGTATTCAGCGGGCTGACTTTTGACGGGGCAAGCGGCGGAATTCATATCAACAATTTTGCAGGTGCATATTTTGTCGAAAGATTGGACGGCTCCGTCAAGACCGACATCGTTGACAATCCGTCTCAAGGATATAAATTTGAAAACAACAAAGCCTATCGACTTTCGCTGATTTGTCATGTCAAATTTGACAGCGACGGCGGAACGGCGGTGGACAGTATCAAGGCGGGCTATAATTCGACTATCAAAGAGCCGAAAGAACCGACCAGAAAGGGCTATCGCTTCGTTCGTTGGGAGCATAACGGGATGAAGTTTGATTTTAAGACTCCGATAAAATCGAATATCAATCTCAAAGCATTGTGGATTGCGGATGCTCCTCAACCGGCGCCGACCCCTCCGCCACAACCGCAAGGAGAACTTAAAGTTGTTTTGCGAATCGGTTCTCCGATTTTGGAAAAGATTATTCATGGGAACAAAACCGAAGTTCGTATGGATTCCATGCCTTTTGTCGAAAGCGGACGCGTGATGTTACCGCTTCGATATGCGGCTGAATCACTCGGGATGGGAGTGGATTGGAACAATCAAAGTAAGATTGTCATCCTGAAAGATAAGAAGAACGAAGTACAAATTCCGATTTATTCAACACAAGTCATTGTCAACAATCAAACTTTTTACAGCGATGTGATGCCTGTTTTGCGCAGCGGACGAACCTATCTATCCGTCAGCAATATTGCAAAACCGCTCGGTTTGGAGCATGGCAAAACCATCTTCTGGGACAATGATACGAAAACCGCAACTTTCATTCGAAATCCGGCAGATCTCTAGATTTCTTTAACTACCTTTCAAAAGCCGAGCGCTCACATTGGTGAGCGTTCGGCTTTTCTAACGCATTTTATACAAATTCCAAAACCGAATTTCATTCACATTGTTTCGGCTGAAAATGGAAAGAGTTCGATCTTATGATAACCGAATAAAAGGTAGAGATAAATCTTTTTTTCGTTCCGATGGAACAAAAAAGCCGCATGGCGCTCAAATTTTTGTAAAAAAATCGTATGGATTTTCAAAACGAAGAGCGATACGGCGCTTGAGTATGATAAAATAAATTAATCTATTTTTGAGGAGGGAGCCATGCTGAGCAGAAAAGTGATGAATTTATCGTTGACGGGCATCGATGCCATCGTCGAGCAGGCGATTTTACTTGAAAAACAAGGACGCGAGCTGATTCATTTGGAATTCGGCAGACCGGATTTTACTTCGCCGCAAATTGCAATCGATGAAGTGAAAAAAGCTTTGGATGAGGGCAAGGTGCATTATACGAATGAGCGCGGAATCAGAGCGTTGCGTCAGGCGATTTCGGACAAGGAGAAGCGCCGCCACAATTTGTCCTACGATCCCAAAAGGGAAATTGTTGTAACGGCGGGTGCTTGCGAAGCGCTTACGGCGGCTTTTTTGAGTTTGCTCAATCCGGGCGATGAGATGATTGTAATCGGGCCATGTTTTTTTGCCTATCCGGAGCAGGCGATGATGGGCGAGTATCGATTGGTCGAAATGGAATTGTCGATGGAGAATGATTGGGCAATCCATATGGAGCAATTGGAAGCGCTGAGAAGCGACAAGACGAGAGCGATTCTCATAAACAGTCCCAACAATCCGGCAGGCTATATTCTTTCGCACAAGGATTTGGAGCGAATCAGTCATTTTGCACAAAAATATAATCTGATGGTCGTATCCGATGAATGTTATGACGAATTTGCCTATGATGAAAAAATAAAATCCATCGCAAATTATCCGAATATGAGGGAGAGGACGATCGTTGTCAAATCCGCATCCAAATCCTACGCGATGACGGGATGGCGTATCGGCTATCTTTTGGGGCCTCAAAAATATCTGGACTATATGCATAAACTGCATCAGAATTTTTCGACCTGCGCGACCTCTTTTGCACAATATGGAGCGGTGCCCGCCTTTGAAAAAGCGGATGATTTCATCGATAATATGGTATCGACCTTCAAACAAAGAAGGGATTATTTTTACGAAGAGCTTTCCAAAATTCAGGGACTGAAAATTAAAAAGCCCGACGGTGCTTTCTATATGTTTCCCGATGTCAGCGCATACGGAAAAAGCGAAGTGGAAATCAGCGAAATCCTCTTGCATCGGGCGAATGTGGTTACGATTCCCGGTATGTATTTCGGCAAGAGCGGAAAAGGGCATATTCGCATGGCATATTGTCGCTCGATGGAAGAACTTGAAGTCGCCGCACGAAATATCAAATCGGTGTTGGAGAGTTTGTAACGAATGTTTATCCCGCCAAGACAAATATCGGCGGATGTGATAAAATGAAAGAAAAAAGATTTAAGGAGGGGAAGATGAATTATATTAATGAAAAAATCTCTAAGCGTATTGAAGAAATCACATTGGAGTTGACCGGTGAGCTGAGCGTTGTCGATACACCGGGTGAATTGGATTCGGTACGCAAGGTGCATGAAATTTTCAGCGCGATGCCTTATTATCAAAAAAATCCAAAGGACTTGTTCTATGTGGATTTGAACGATGAGCTCGGACGAAAGAGCGTGATTGCCATTTTGCGCGGACAAAAAGCGAAATCCAACAAGACCGTCGTGATGATCGGTCATACGGACACGGTTGGAATTTCCGACTATGGAAGTCTGGCACCTTATGCACACAAGCCTTATGAGCTGATGGAAAAACTCAAGGACATTCAGTTGACGCCGGCGGCAAAGCGTGATTTGGAAAGCGGCGAGTATTTGTTCGGCCGCGGGATTTTCGACATGAAGGCGGGCGATGCGGTCATCATGGCGATTATGGAAGAAATCGCAAGCGATATTGAAAATTTCGAAGGCAATCTGATTTTTGCAGCCGTTTGTGATGAAGAAAGCAATTCTGGCGGAATGTTTGCCGTCGTACCGAAGTTGGCGGAGCTGATGGACAGTGAAGGCTTTGATTATCTCGCGCTTTTGGATACCGACTACATGACTGCGGAATTTGAAGGGGACGAAAATAAATATGTATATATCGGAACGGTCGGAAAGCTGATGCCGTCATTCTTTGTTGTCGGAAAAGAAACACATGTCGGCGAATCTTTCAACGGAATCGACCCGAATGAAATTTCATCCGCGATTATGTCACGCATCAATATGAATACCGAGTTCTGTGATGTGGTTGACGGAGAAGTTTCGCTGCCGCCAATCAGTTTGTACCAACGAGACCAGAAGCCGGAGTATTCCGTTCAGGTCGGAAAGACGGCGGTGCTCTATTTCAACTACGCGACTCATTCTTCTACGCCGGACATGGTTTTGGAAAAAATGAAGAATGCGGCGCAGGAGGCATTTGAATCCGTCGTTAAAAAACTCAATGAGCAGTACAAAAAATTCTGCGGAATGACAACGAACCGTACCTACAAAGAGCTTCCGTGGAAAGCGAGAGTCATCACTTATACCGAGCTGCTCGAAAAGGTACGCGCACACAATTCGGATACGGACAAAATTCTTGAGGCGTACAGCAAGGAGATGCTTCAAGACAAGAGCATCGATACCAGAGTTTTTGCGCAGCGCATGGTTGAGAAACTGCATTCGCTCTGGAAGGATCAGGATCCGGTAGTCGTCGTATATTTTTCGCCGCCTTATTATCCGCATATCTACATCGACGGCAGCAATCCGAAAGACAAGGCGCTGATCGATGCGGTGGACGATGCGGTCAAAACGACCGAGACGGACTACAAGTTGGTGTATAAAAAGTTCTTCCCGTATATTTCCGACCTCAGCTACGGGGCGGCGCCGAAAGATCCTGCAATCATTGCAGCGCTCAAAAACAATATGCCGGGATTCGGAACGAGATATTCGATGCCGCTTGAAGAAATGCAAAAATTATCCTTGCCGGTATTGGACATCGGATGCTTCGGACACGACGCACACAAATTTACCGAGCGATTGGAAAAAAATTACAGCTTCAAGATTGCGCCGGAGCTCGTTTACAAAACGATTATGAATCTGTTGGGCGGGACAAAATAATGAAGAATTTTAATGCCTACTCCGAAAAGAAACAATTGCGCAAAAAAATCTTGATTACGGCGAGCAATCTTGACAAAAACTACAAAAGAAAATCAAGCAAAAGTATTACGGATTTGGTGCTTTCGACATCCAATTACCAAGACGCGCAAATTATCTTTTGCTTTGTAGGAATGGAAAATGAAGTGGACACAAGACCGATTATTGAAGATGCGCTGTCCAATGGCAAAAGGGTCGCGGTTCCGCTTGTGGTATCCAAGGGGATTATGGAGGCGAAAGAAATTTTTTCGTTGGACGAATTATCGACGAGTTCCTATGGGATTTTGGAGCCGAAAAAAGAAAGTCCGACGATTGAAGCGAAAGAGATCGATTTGGCGATTGTTCCCTGCGTCTCCTGCTCTCATCAAGGCGTGCGGCTCGGCTATGGCGGTGGATTCTATGACCGCTATATGCAGGATGCTTCATTTCCGAGAATGTGCCTCTGCTATGAAAAACTGACCAATGAAGAAATTCCGAAGTCGAGATTCGATTTGACGATGGATTATTTGGTGACTGAAATCGGAATCCTTTCCTTTGTCGGCTGATGAAGTTGTGTTTTGAAATTTAATAAGTCGGCGGATGTATTTCGATTGCAAAATTTCTTTCATGAAAAAACGAAACCGAATTGATATCGGATTCGAATTCAAAAAATGATTTAGAATGAAAACAGCTTGAGACTCTTACGAGAAATCCCAAGCTGTTTTTTTGAATTTTATTTGTTCCGAGGAATGATACTATGATTCCTTTGATTTTCGTAAAATATGCACCATGGATATGAGCATTAAAACGGCAATGCCGATATCAAAGGAACTTATTCTCATTCCCGTCTTAGGAGTTGAAGCGATTCGACTCACCGATTTTTTATCCTTGTCCCTGCCCGAATGAGGAATACCGTCGTTATCGATATCTGATTCATCAAAAGTCTTTTCGGAATTTGTTCTTTCCCGTCCATGCAGAGCGATTCCGTCATTATCGATTGTAGAATAGTTGTCCGGTCTTGAAGAAGTGGAGCCTTCGGAAATTGAATGTCGGTTTGTAATTTTTGCAGGCTCTTTTTTATCATTTGTTTTCGGTTTATTGCTCTCTTCAACGGGTGGATTTTCTTTTGTTATTTCTTCTTTTTTAGATTCCTGATCTGTTTTAGATTCCGATTCGTTCGGTTTTGATTCGACTTTAGTTTCGGATGGCTGATTCGCAGGTTCCGGTCGCACGGAAGATTGTGAGCCGCCGCTTTCCGACGGAGTATTTTCGGTCGAATTTTCTTCGTCTGATATCACACTATCCGGGATAATCGGAACGGGGTCAGCCGGTGTTTTTTCCGAAGTGCCGTCTTGTTTTTTCAGATTACTGAATATCACCGTGTACTCTTTGTTGAGCTCGATATCCAGCTCAATTTTATTGAAAGCCGCTTCCGAATGTAGAGTATAATTTTCGGGAGCCTCAATTTCTTCAACAAGGTATTTTCCCGCTTCCGGATTTGCTAAAGTAATCATTCCGTTGTTGTCCGTGATCAAAGTTTGGAGCTCAACATTATCTTTGCTGACCTTAAATTTTGCCCCGCCTAGAGCCATATCGCTATCGGCATCCTTTTTCAAAATGATGAGTCTTGTCTCGGGAGCATCTTTTTGCTCCACTTTCGGGGTGAAGTTCTTATCCGGCGTTTGATTTTCAGGAATGTTGTTTCCGCCCGGATTGGAATTGCCGGGGTTGTTGTTTTCACCGGAGTTGGAATTGTCGGGAACTTTATTTCCGCCCGGAATTTGATTTCCCGGAGAATTATTCCCATCCGGTGTTTTGTTTTCAGGCGCACCGTTTTCGTCCGGTTTTTTGACATCCGGCATCTTCTCGTTGGTGATTGTCAGTTCTGCTCCACCGCCAACCTTTAACTCGATTGATTCAGCATCCGGTTTTAAGATATATCCGTCCGGAGCCTTCGTCTCTTTTATCCAATATTTTCCAAGCGGCAATGGCTTGGATTTTGCAATGCCGTTTTTGCTTTCAACACTGTCAACAAGATTTTGTAATGATTCGTCACTGTAAATTTCAAAAAAGGCACCATCTAAAAGATTATTTTCCACATCCGTCTTTTGAATCGTAATCGTGGCGGTATCACTTTGAGCGGGAGAAGTCATATCTTCCATTTCGGATTTTTGATTGATAAATTCCTTCCTGGTGATTTCACCGGCTGTAACCTCGACGGTATATTCATTACTATCCGTCTCGTATCCGCTCGGCGCTTTAAATTCCTGAATAATATATTTGCCCGGATTGAGAGCTCCGGTTCTAGCCTTGCCTTCTGCAGTATAGAGCTCAATGGGCGGGAAATTCGTATCATCTTTTTTGGTGATTCGAAATTCCGCTCCGGTAAGCATTGTTCCTTCATTATCTTTTTTGATAATTTCAATGTATCCGGTTGTCGGTATTTTATTGTTTATAATTTTTATTTTGTGTTCTTTTCCGGCAATGATTTCGATATTTTTCTTGCTTGTATCCAGAATATGATTTGTAGGGGCTGCTATTTCTTCAAGCAGATATTGTCCCTCTTCCAGATTTGGAATCGTGATTTGCCCGTTGACACTTGCCGGAGTTTCTAATGTGAAGCTTTGCTCATTCGCCTTAGTCAGACGGAATTTTGCGCCGTCCAAAGCAGCACCTTCATCATTTATCTTTTGAATAATCAGGGTTCCGGTAGTGGTTATTCTTCGGTTGATGAGATGAACTCGCTTGGTTTCGTTGACTTTCAAATCAAGGTCATGTATATTGTTGCTGTCCAATATATATCCGATGGGAGCGGCTGTTTCGCGTATTTTGTATCGTCCCGGTGAAAGTTTTTTTGAAATCGCTTCTCCGTTTGTCTCCGTGGTGATTGTGTCCACTACCTTATCCCCGGAAAGAATTTCAAAGGTTGCCCCGCCCAACTCATTTTGCTGCTCATCCGTTTTCTTAATTATGATTGTTGCGGTTGTTCTGGTGTCTTTTTCGTTCGTTATTTCAACTGTTTTTATTTGACCTCCCACAATTTCAACATCTTTCGGATTTGGATTAAGCAGATAACCGTCGGGCGCGTTTATCTCGGTTAATTGATATATTCCTTCGGAGAGTTCTTGTGAAAATGCCTGTCCGTTATCATGCGAGCCGGTGGTCAGCTCCGCAATGATTTTATTGTTTTTAGTCAATTTGAATTTTGCGCCGTTGAGATATTGATTGGAGGAGGCATCTTTCTTTACAATTTTCAAAATACCCTTTCCTTTTCCGGTAATCGTGGCTTTTATTCCGCTGATATTTTTTGCTTCGCCGATTGCTTCAGCGAGCCTATCGGTATCGGGCGCTCTCATAATCACATTGTCTTTGACGATTCGTACACTGTTTTTCACATAGTCGATGTTTTTGTCATAGTCCGTCCAATAGGTTACTTTTGCCGATTTTCCATTCAATGCATTGCTTTTGATAAAAATACGCATTTCGGTAAAATCGTTGTTGTAGGTGACTTCATAGTCCGTTCCCGAAATGAGATTTTCATCATTTCGGTTTTCGTTAATCCACTCGCCGAAACGGTTATATCCCTGAAATGTGAAGACGATTTTCTTTTGAGAATTAAATCGTACACCGGGAGTTTCCAGTCGGTCTATTATGGTTGCGCCTTGTAAATTGGAGCGATTGACATTCAGACGATAAAACCAACCGATTGATCGATTTATACGGTCACTTTCATCGAGCTTCTCCCACTTCATTATAATTTCATTGCTGATGTCATCCGGTCGGTATCGCAAATGAGTTTTAATCAGAATGTCTTCTCGATCCTTTATTTTGACCGGATAATAATTATCCTGATTTGTCAAGCTGTTGTCATTATATTGAAAAATGGCATAAGCTTCAATGGTTCCTTTGAGTTCGCTGACTCTCTCCACATCTTTTTGAAAAACGACAATGAATTTTTGTAATGTATCGCCACCGTCTTTTTCGAGATATAAGGTTGCGAGATGATGGGAAGTTCCGTTGATATTCTGTATAAGTTCAATTCCCGTATCATAGTTCGGTTGCGGAGTGAGCGTAACGGTTTTCGGAAGTGTGATTTCAAAATAATCTCCCTCCTGTAATTGATTGCCATAGGCAGCTGCGTCCCAATCAATATTGACTTGAAATTCGCCCCAGCGCTCCAGTGTGTGTGCTTTCTCTTTTTGGTTTTTGTTGCTGAAATAGACATCGGTTACGACCCTTCCGACACTTTTCTTCATTCCCCGATTACCCGTTGCAAAAGCATTCGGCGTTGGAAAGATTGTAGTGAGCATCAGAATTAAAGTCATAAGCATCGAAATGATGATATTTTTTCTCTTTTCCATAATCATACATCCTTTACATTTAGTTAACAGTATATCGTATAATTTTATGCAAGTGATAAGAGAAAAACAGCATCAATGAGCATTGTAGCACAAAGAGCTGTTTCTGATTGTTTTCATTCAAATTGTAAATTTTATTCGTCTCAATTCATTTTACTTATGATTTTTCGATTTTCCGTTTAGGGTTATCAGACTGAGTAAAGCAATAATAACAAAACTGATGTCGAAAATATCAATTCTCATTCCCGTCTTAGGGGTTGAAGCGATTCGACTTACCGATTTTTTATCCTTGTCCCTGTTTGAATGAGGAATACCGTCGTTATCGATGTCTGATTCATCCAAAGTCTTTTCGGAATTCGTTCTTTCCCGTCCGTGCAAAGCGATTCCGTCGGATGAGATGGCGGTTGTTGTATCTTTTTGCGATATTTCCGAATGATTGTTTTTTGAGTCAAAGGAACCTTCCGGATTTACCGACGATTCATCTTTTATCAGGATTTGTTTTTCCGAAGTCTTTTCTTGATTGGCATCATTTTTCGATTCCGGGATATTCTGTTCTGATTTATAATTTGAAATTGAATCGCTTACGATATCCGGTCGAACAGGGGATGGAAAGTTATAATCCATGTATTCATTTCCGCTCGATTCACTATTGCTCGGTGCACTTTCCGCTTCCGTTTCAATGATTGGTCGGGAAGGCTCCGGTTGTGCGGTGTCGATATTTTTAAGATTCTTGAATGTAACTATATATTGTTTTTGAAGCTCAATATCCATTTCGACTTGATTCAGCTCCGCTTTGTCATGCAGATGATAATTTTCGGGAGCTGCCATTTCCTGAATCAGATATCTTCCCGCTTCCGGATTTTCCAAAATGATTGCTCCGTTTTCATCTGTGACGAAGCTTCCTATTTCCTGATTGCTATGACTGATTTTGAATTCTGCACCGCTCAAACTTTTGCCGCTTTGCGCATCCTTTTTAATGATTACAAGTTGCCCGACGCCTTCATTTTTTTCTTCGACTTTAGGTGTATAATCCGCATTGGGATTGTCAACTTCATTTTCGGCGGTAGAAGGATTTGATTCGGATGGTACAGCCTTGTTTATTACAGTCAGTTTCTTCTGATCGTTTCGTTCCAAATCAAGGACAATCGTTTCGTCGGAGAGCATAAAGCCTTCCGGAGATTTTGTCTCTTGAATTGTGTAGCGCCCCGGACTCAGCTTTTTTGTGCTGGCGGAACCTTTTTCAGCTGCTGAGCCGGTGCGGATTGTATCGACGATTGCGCCATCCTTGAAAATTGTAAATTCCGCATCATCCAACGGGTTGTTGCTTTCATCCGTTTTAAGTATGCTTATAGATGCGGTTTCTTCCAAATCTTTTTGCTTTTTGATAGTTTTTTGGGTCTCCTGACCGGCATGAATCTTGATGGGAATTACGGTATCATCCGAAAGATAACCTTTTGGAGCTCTTGTCTCTTGAAGAGTGTAATCTCCGGGTGACAGTTTGCCGGAATAAACCTGCCCCTTATTATAAGCACCGGTTACCAGTTCGGCAATGAGAACATTGTCTTTTTTCAGCAGGAATGCCGCGCCGTTAAGGAGAACCTGTGTATTTTCATCCGCTACCTCAATCAAGAGCAATCCCGTATCCGTTCCGTCAATTGTCGCCGTGATGCCACCGATTCCATGGACATCATACTCGGATTCCGCGGCTCTGTTGTTTTCTCTTTCCAGCATGAGAATGTCTCCCATGCGTATTTGAATATGATTTTTTATATAATTTATATTTTCACCGTATTTTGTCCAATATTCAAGAGCTGCGGATTTCCCGTTCAATGCATCGCTTTTGATATGAATCCGCATTTCCTTTTTGTCCGCAGAGTAGGTTAAATCGTAATCGACTCCCGGAATCAATCGCTGACCGTTCGTATCTAAATGAATTCTTTCTCCAACTTCATTGAATCCCTGACAGCTCAAAACGATTCCTTTATCGGAGTCAAAATAGCTTCCCGGCGTTTGCAATCGGTCAATAATGGTCGCTCCCTGCAAGTCGCGCTTGGCAACATTTACTCGGCCAAACCACCCGAACGAGCGATTTTTGCGGTCGCTTCGATGGAGTTCTTCCCATTTTGAAATAATCTCGTTTTTTACATTCTTCGGAGTGTAGTTCAGATAATATGTTTTCGTTATCGGCTCGCGACCCTCGATGGCGATTGGAAAAATATTATCCTCGTTGACCTTGATAATATCGGTATTCGGAAATGTGGCAAAGGCATGTATCGTTCCTTTAAGCTCTTTCAGCTTTTTTACATCATCTTGGAAAATCACTGTCATTTTTTGCAAAAAATCTTTACCGTCAGTTTGCAGGTAGATGGTTGCGATATGATAGGTTGTTCCGCCGATCTTTTTTTTGAGACGAATGCCCGTCTCGTATTCCGGAACTTTTGTCAAATGAATGTTCTCCGGGAATGTTATTTCAAAATAGTCGTTTTGCTGCAATTGGCTGTTGTAATGTTTGGCATCCCAATGAACATTGATTTGAAACTCGACCCAACGCTCTATCTTGTGGAGTTCTTTGTCATAACCTTTATAGGTAAAATCAATATTGCTTATAATGCCCGCTACATTTCTCTTTTGCTCATTTTCATTTATCGCAAAAGCTATGGTTTTTGAAAAGATGCTCGTGAAGAACAACACAAAAATCAAGCAAAGAGAAATTATGGTATTTTTTCTCATTTTGACACTTCCTTAATTATAATAGATTTAAATTTCTATTTGTATATCGCTATACTCTGTAATTTGGATAAGGAAAAATGTCAAAAAAGTGGAATGAAATCAATCTCGGAATGAATGTCGAGAGTACAGAGTAAATTTGAGCATAAAAAAACAAGCTTTGATAATCAAAACTTGTTTTGAAATTGGCGGAGAGAGGGAGATTCGAACTCCCGGTGCGTGTTACCGCACACCCGCGTTCCAGGCGAGCACCTTCAACCACTCAGACACCTCTCCGTGACTCGATGTCTATCATACCATAATTTGAGGACGATTTCAAGCTTTTTTGTGAAAGCGGATTGACTCTTTCCATTTCCCTAAAGTGAAAAAGTAATTTCCACTTGGCGGGAGTCAAAGTAGAAGTTAGTCTT
>JAUNKE010000108.1 GCA_030532905.1 Peptostreptococcaceae bacterium | reverse complement strand
AAAGAAAGACAGAATGAATGGATGGATGAATGAACGAACGCACGAAAAAGAGAAGGAACGAACCAAAGAAAGGATGAATGGGAGCAAAAAAGGGTGACTGTTTTATAATAGAGATACAAAGAAAAAGCCTTGATAATAAGAAGTTTTCGGCACGGCATTCTTTTTATACCTATCATAAATTCTTTCAGGATGAAAGCAAGGAAGAAGTAGAAGAGATCATAGAAGAAATTACAGAAAAAGCCTAGGAGATGTATTGGAGATAAAAACACAGGTTCTATAAAATCACATTTAGTAGTATAATAAAAATACAAAATATTTAGAGAGAAATACAAGGTGAAAATAGAGGTGGGTGTATGGATGAAATAAAATTACATGAAAACAAACAAATACGCTCCGTTTGGGACGAAGAAAAAGAAGAATGGTATTTTTCAGTAGTCGATGTAGTGGGAGTCTTGTCAGAAAGTGTAAATCCTACGGCATATTGGAGAAAGCTGAAACAGAGATTGAAAGAAGAAGGGAATGAAACCGTGACAAATTGTCACGCTTTGAAAATGAAAGCGACAGATGGGAAAATGCGTCTGACCGATGTGGCGGATATGCAAGGCATTTTCCGTATTATCCAGTCCATTCCATCCCCAAAAGCAGAGCCGTTCAAGTTATGGCTTGCGGAAGTAGGAAAAGAGCGAATAGATGAAATCATCGATCCGGAGCTGACGATTGACAGAGCCTTGGAAACCTATCTGAAAAAAGGCTATTCAAGAGAGTGGATTAACCAAAGATTACAAGCGATACAGGTGAGAAAAGAATTGACTGATGCTTGGGAGGATCACGGGATTGAAAAAGGAATCGAATACGCAATCCTTACCGATGAAATTACTAAAGCGTGGTCCGGTCTGACAACTAGAGGGTACAAAAACCTGAAAGGGCTAAAAAAAGAAAACCTCCGAGATAATATGACAACGCTTGAGATTGTTCTGAATATGCTTGCCGAAGCAACTACGACAGAACTTACCAAAACAACCAATCCACAAGGCTTGGAAGAAAACAGGAAAGTTGCAAAAGAAGGTGGCAGCATAGCGGGAGATGCAAGAAAAGCAATTGAGAAAAGAACAGGGAAACCCGTTATCACTTCCAAAAATGCAGTAGATTTATCCAAACTGATAGAAGATGTCGTAAAAGAGCCGATCAATACGGTAAAACACGAAGATGATACAGAAAAATAATATAAAAAACATAAGAAGATGAGAGATGGCAAAAAAACCGGCTGTCTCTTTTTTAATGCTTACAACATAGGAGATAGAGAGCATGAATGGGGCTACTATTACGGAAAAAAAGAGGGCAATCTTCTTTTGCTTCGACAAACTGAAAATCATAATTCGCCATCGTGATTTCAAAACCGCGAATCCAAAATTCAAAAACGAAATTTAAAATCACGAATTGAAAAATGGCAATCACCGATTTTTATTTTGAATACAAAGACTTTGATGACCACGTTGTAGGGAACGAAGACCCCTTCGTTCCGCCGTTCCATCGGAACGGAAAAAAATCAAAAAGTAAAATCGCAATCGTGAAATTTAAAAACGAAATTTGAAATCATGAATTGAAAAATGGCAATCACCAATTTTTATTTTGAATACAAAGACTTTGATGACCACGTTGTAGGGAACGGTGGCAGTAGGTTACGGACATACAATCTCCCTGCGGTCATTGTATATCTCGTCAACCCATGCATGTGACCTACCAAAGATTTTCATCGCTTTGCTTGAAAATCCGGTTAGGTCTAGAACCCCACCGTTCCGCCGTTCCATCGGAACGGAACAACACAAAAACCAAAACAAAAATTACATATTCAGCACTTGGCTCTTGCTACATCCTTTTTTGTTTCGACAAACTGTGTTTGTCGCGGAACGGTGGGGTCACCGTTCCCTACAAAGTTATTCAAGATAAGTTTTGAGAGAGAAACATACTGTCGGATTGAAATTGTAAAGAACGAACTTATATCTTGGTTGGAATATCTGTTCCATAGGAACGGAAAAAAATCAAAATGTAAAATCGCAATCGCAATCTTAAAATCCAAAATCAAAAACCAAAAATCGAAATCGAAAATTAAAAATATTTTTTAAGGACAAAAACACAATATAAAGAAAGAAACTCGTTATCGGAAAGTATAAATCAAGAAAATTTTTGAGAGGTTTACAAAAAGATAATGAACATAGGGTTATTGTAAAACAAATAACTTCAATCGATTCATGAAAAAAGAGTCGTTCTTTTCATGAGAATGAAGAAATAAGTATAAGAAATGCAAAAAAATTTTGTTAAAGATATTAAGTGTTGCCTAGAGGACACGATATACAGTTGTAAGCAAATCAAAAGAGTAGTGAACGCGTTCTACTTCGGCGAATTGCAAATAAAAAATTTTAATGGAGAAAAAGGATTTTCTCCCAAACAATACACGGAGGTATATTATGAGAATTCAACACAATATTTCAGCACTAAATTCACACAGACAACTTGGTAACAACAATTCAGCAATCGGTAAGAACTTGGAGAAATTGTCTTCCGGTTTCAAAATCAACAAAGCCGGAGATGATGCGGCAGGATTGGCAATCTCTGAAAAAATGAGAGCGCAAATCAAAGGACTTGAGACAGCACAGAAGAATGCACAAGACGGTATTTCTTTGGTACAAACAGCAGAAGGAGCGCTTACAGAAGTACACTCCATGCTTAACAGAATGGTAGAGCTTGCCACACAATCTGCGAATGGAACCTACGACGATAAAGTAGATAGAGAAAACTTGCAAAAAGAGGTAGCATCTCTTAAGTCGGAGATCGATAGAATTTCTGAGTCAACAAACTTCAACGGAATCAATTTATTAGATGGTTCAATGAAGTCGAAGGAGCTTGGAATAACTCCAGCAGCGCAGAATACTGATGCAACAGGTGCAACTAGCATGGTAATTAAAGGTGGAAATCTTGATGCAACTGATACACAAACTTTTAAATTTACTGTAGGTGCTGCCGGAACTGAACAAGCTGATGCAACACTAGAAGCAGTGAGCCCTGTTGGAGGTGGAACCGACAAAGTCACTTTTGAAAGAGTAGAAGCAGAAACTAAACTTCAGGGAGCAGCAGGAAGTGGAAGCATTACTTTTAGAGCAAAAGTAAACAAAGCAGGTCTTACCGGAGATAACTTGAAAAATGTTGAGAAGTACGAAGGTATGACTATTACTGTAAATCATGGGAAGCTTGTCGGAGGGAAAAACGAGACGTCGAAACAATATGATTCTGTGAAATCTGCAGGACTGAAACTTCAAGTAGGAGATACAAATGCATCTTTCCAGAAGGTTGAAGTAAGTGTTGACAAGATGGACTCTGCTGCGCTTGGCATTGGTGGAGTAGACATTTCAGATCAATCTAAAGCAGGAGATGCAGTAAAGAACATCAAAGATGCGATCAACAAAGTATCATCCACTCGTGGAGACCTTGGAGCGATCCAAAATAGACTCGAGCATACAATCAACAACTTGGGAGTGACAACAGAGAATATGACAGCAGCGGAAAGCCGAATTAGAGATGTGGATATGGCAAAAGAAATGATGGAATTCACAAAGAACAATATTCTATCACAAGCTGCAACATCTATGCTTGCACAAGCAAACCAAACACCACAAGGTGTGTTGCAACTTCTAAACTAAGAGTGAATTAGCTGAGCTCAAAAGACAATAAGGGACGACAGAATAAAACTAAACATTGCAATGGAGGCGTGCTATACGGCACGTCTTTTGTTGTGAAAATTTTTCCTGAAAAAGTATTAAGCATTTATAATTGCAGACGATATACAGTTGTAAGCAAATCAAAAAAGTAGTGAACGCGTTCTACTTCGGCGAATTGCAAATAAAAAATTTTAATGGAGCTGTTGCAGAATGAGATTTTTTCATTCTGCCGCAGCTCCCTTTTTTAATCC
>JAUNKE010000107.1 GCA_030532905.1 Peptostreptococcaceae bacterium | reverse complement strand
ATAATTTGTTGTATAATAGTTTCCATAGAGATTTCTCCTTTGTAAGATGATTTTTTGTTGCAAATCTATTTTACCACATTGGAGCTAATCTCTATTTCTTTTTAAAATCTCCCACAACTATTTTACACTATCGCGACGATTCGCCCTATTCTCAACACAAAAAACAGCCCACATCTTTACAGTGATATGAGCTGCTTAAATAGATACTTGTATTCCTCAAAATCAAAAAATTTACATATGACTTAATTATTCATGCCATGTTTCACCGTTTGAAAAACCTTTTTCCAAAATTCCTCTCGATGAATAATATCCTCACGCTTTGTCCTTACATCAAAAATCTCCAAAATAGAATATGAGAAATTCCCAATGATGTATTCTGCATCAACATTCTTTATTTCTTCGAAAGTCTTATTTCCACCAGTAAGATTATCTACATCGCCATAAGAAGACCAACGCTGCCAAATACCGCCTGAATCCCCAGAAGCAGAACCGATGTACAACTTTCCTGTTGCCCTATCAGTTATACAATAAACACCCTTCACACTCGAAAGTGCTGTCTTCCATTCTGGCGCCTCCATCTTAACAATAGTCTGCAAGTCTTTATGAGAAAGAAGAACATTATTATATCCGGGAAATGAACCAAGCTTTGTTGATGGTGCAAGTTCATACACTTCAGGATCAAAATCTCTCTGAACAGTTTCAAAAGGTTTATTATAAATATCTCTTCCTACCGGTCGTGATAATTTGATAATCAATCTCTTTCTATAGTCCTGAAAATCAGAAAGCAATGTCAATTTATATCCTGCTTGGTCGAACACTTCTGGTTCAATCTTTTCAACCTTATACATTCCTCCGAAGATGTAATAGTCCGGTCCATAAGGATAATATTGCGCAAACGCCATTAGATAATCAGCACGATTAAGATTATTGTTGGCATGCTTTGTCTTCCATGAATTCATTTCAACCCAGCCTGGATCTTCTTCTCCGTTGATAAGATAATCCCATGCTTGAAGATTCACATCACCAGCATTCATATTGAATTTAACTTTCGTCTTTTCAGGAAATTCCACCTTGAAAAAGTCTTCAAACCGAATCATAAATCTCCATCCTCCATTATATTATTCTACCAAGTATATCCTTTGTTCATCGAAACAAATCCGCTCTGTATGATTATATATTTGAATCATATCCTCCATCTTATCAACAAAGACTCTTGTTTCCGGATTACTAATAGCAGCAAATGCATGAACGGCCTTTTCCTTCATCTCAAGAGCATTCTTCTCCAAATGAGCACCACCATCTTGTAAGAATTCATCAACAGGTCCCTCTTTAATCAACGGAATGCTACTGATAAACTTTCCAACGGCTTTTCCTGCCACACCAACACCTTTAACTATATTCGACTCTAACGATGAGTTTCCGAGTTTTTCAAGATAGTAAGAACTCTTATCAAATAATACTCTATAGGCCTCTGTGAGTTCTTGTATTTCACCCTTGACTCCTTCAATATACTCTTCCTTGAAATTGCCACTAAGCATAATTTCCATCATTGAAGCAAGCGAAAACGTATATAGTGATAATCTGTAATACTTAAACTTCTTCTCAAGATCACTGAGTGTATGCTGAACATTCATCTGCGCTACGATGAACTGTTTCTTATTTACAATCTCAGCAACCTTCTTCTGGTAGCCATTCATGTTCTTTCGTGCAGTACGCTGAATATCTAAAATAAGCTTATGGTTGCTTGCAACATAATGCTCATTATCCCAATTCAACTTATACTTCTTCACAACACTCATTAAAGTTTCGATATCCGCTTCAATTTCAGACTCTTTCTCGATTTCTAAGAATGAAAGAATCTGTTTTTGCATATCTTCGATTTTTTCAAGTTCTTTCTCAATCGAAAATAATGCAACAGCCATCATCATTGTGGCTGGATTAAATGCCGCTGCCATTTGTGTTGTCGCAGAGATTGGTCCTGCCGCCTGTAACTGTGCAAACTTTGATGCACCATCAGCCGTCTTGAACGCTCCCCAGAAGTTTCCGTTCTTCGCAACCTTTAACACATCACCTACTCCAGTATTAGCAAGTGTATATAAGCCATCAGCTGCAATAGTTGTTGTCTGTGTTACTGTGTTCAACGCAGGAATAAGCGACGAAACTCCAGCACCTAATGTGGATAACTCTGCGATAGGAACACTTAATGTTTTCTTATCTGCAATAGATGACCTAACATCAACAAG
The DNA here is from genome assembly GCA_030532905.1 of Peptostreptococcaceae bacterium. GTDB lineage: Bacteria > Bacillota > Clostridia > Peptostreptococcales > Filifactoraceae > JAUNKE01. Next base: position 1,730 of record JAUNKE010000107.1, on the reverse strand, counting down.
AAGTTCCTGTGTAACTTCCATCAAACCCGCTTCAACACTTACTGATGTAATATCACCTGAGTTAATCCTTATAATCTCTTCCATATTGTTACCTCCACACTGATTCATTGAAATATTCTCATATCAGCCTTTGTAAATTTCGCGTAACCGCATATCCAAGGAAGACCATTCTCCAGAGAGAACCGCCTTATAACCTATACTTACCTTCTTTGATTTTGTAATAATCTTCAGCATCAATACCTACATTCACATGATGCTTTGCTTTTACATTTCGGTTTGGTCAACCAGCAAACACATTCCACATGCATGCTGTGGCAGAAGTTGTCGACTCCGGTGCATTCTTCCAGCTCGTAGCCGAGTTGTGTCAGCATGTCGATATCTCTCGCCATCGTCGATGGATTGCAGGAAACATAAACGATTCGCGGCACTTTCATATCGGCGACGGTTTGGAGCACAATTTCTTCCATGCCTTTTCGCGGCGGGTCAACGACGACCACATCGGCGCGGATTCCTTGTTTATAAAGCTTCGGCAATTCGACTTCCGCTTTTCCGACGATAAATTTTGTATTTTGCACCCGATTGAGTTCGGCGTTTCGCTTTGCGTCTTCTATCGCTTGCGGCACGATTTCGATTCCATACACTTTTTTAGCTTTTTGCGAAAGAAAAAGTGAAATGGTTCCGATGCCGCAATAGAGGTCGAACACGATTTCTTTACCGGTCAAATTTGCATATTCAAGCGCTTTGGAATACATGACATCGGTTTGCACCGGATTGACTTGGTAAAAAGAATGCGCTGAGATTTCAAATTGAAAATCGTGAAGATAGTCGATGATTTTTTCTTTTCCGAAAATCAATTTATTTTCTTGTCCGAGAATGGCATTTCCTTTGCCGGCGTTGATGTTTTGAATGACACTTTTGATATTCGGATTCGCCGCATGCAGTCGCTGCGCCAAAATCTCCCAGCCGTAATTTTTCGAATCGGAAGTGACAAGCACGACCATGATTTCTCCGGTCTTGTAGGCAACTCGCGTCACAATGCGTCGCAGTGTGCCAAAACCTGTTTTTTCATCGTATATGGAAATTTGATTTTCCGTCACAAAACTTTTGATAATCTCCAAAATCTCGGTATTGCTCGGATGCTGAATATGACATTCATCAAATGCGATGATGTCGTGACTTCTTTTTTTGTAAAAGCCGATTTCGACCTCGCCCCGCTCATTTTTCCCAACCGGAAATTGCGCTTTGTTGCGATAGTTGTACGGATTATCCATACCGATGATGGGTTTCAGATTCGGGTTTTGCTGTTTTCCGATGCGAATCAGATTTTCAAGTATGATGGATTGCTTCAGCTCCAGTTGCTTTTTGTAATCCAAGTTCATCATCGTGCATCCGCCGCAAATTCCGGTCAGGTTGCATCTCGGCTCAACGCGGTCGGGACTCGGTTTAATAATTTCAATCAGCTCTCCGACGGCGTAATTTTTTTTGGACTTGGTGATTTTCGCCCGCACGATGTCGCCCGTGATTGCGCCATCGACAAAAACGGTAAAGCCGTCACTTTTTCCAATCGCTTCGCCCTTGTGTCCGATGTCCACGATTTCTATTTCATAAATTTTATTCTCTTGTAACACCATAACCTCATTCTGTGAAAAATTTTCGATTTTGAATTTTAATTCGTAGTCAAGTCCTAAATGTGGTGTAAATTTAAAAATACTACCTTTAGGTAATGAGAC
>JAUNKE010000029.1 GCA_030532905.1 Peptostreptococcaceae bacterium | reverse complement strand
TTCGAATCGGGAAAAAGAAATTTGTTCGCATCAAAGTGCAATAAGCGATTTATATTTTGCTCAAATTATGGTATTCTCTTTAGTAAGTAGGTTACAAGGAGTATATATGAACAATATAAATCAGAATCATATTCAAGAACTGCTGGAAGAGACGGATAAGGAATCCAATCAGCGTATCTATCCGCCTAAAATGGAAAAACTCCTAGGCATTTTGCTGATGGGATGGACGATTTTTCAGGTCTATTTCAATCTGACGGGAACGCTGGATGCGATTACTTTCCGAGCTTATCATGCGATGTTCTTAATCGGTTTTACTTTTTTACTTTTTCCTTTCGGGAAAAAAGACAAGAAGCTCGAGCGATTGCCGTGGATTGACGCGATATTATTTCTGCTCGGCGTCGGCAGCTTTTTGTATATGATATTGAATTATCAGCGTGTGGCAACGAGCGGCGGATTTTTGAGCAATACGGATATCGTCATCGGCGGAATCGGAATTTTGGTCACGCTGTTTGCGGGCAAAAGAGCAGCCGGTAATCTGGCATGGCTCGCTTTGATATTTTTGCTGTATAATTTTTTTGGGAAATATGTTCCGGGCATGCTCGGGCACAACGGTTTTACGATTCGGCGCGTCATCAGCCATCTGTTTTGGGGAAGTCAAGGGATTTTCGGAATCGGTATCGGAGTCAGCGCAACTTATATTTTCCTGTTCGTGCTTTTCGGCGCTTTTTTGAAGAAGAGCGGATTCAGCAATTTTCTCAACGACTTAGCCGGCGCGGCGGTCGGTCATTCGCCGGGCGGACCGGCAAAGGTGGCGGTCATTGCCAGCGCATTGCTCGGGATGATGAACGGCTCGGCAGTTGCCAATGTCGCGACGACGGGCACGATTACGATTCCGATGATGAAGAAAACCGGCTATTCCAAAGAGTTTGCTGCAGCGGTGGAAGCGGTCGCATCGACGGGCGGGCAATTTGCACCGCCGATAATGGGTGCGGTGGGCTTTGTCATGGCGGAATATCTCGGCGTGTCATATACCATTGTGATGTTGTCGGCGGTCATTCCGGCATTGCTCTATTATATCGGTATTTTGTTTTCCGTTCATTTGGAGGCGAAAAAATTGGGACTTCAAGGACTCGCCAAAGAAAGTTTGCCGAATATCAAGGAGCTGATAAAACAAAAGGGACATCTATCCTTCCCGCTTTTCGTGTTGCTCGGAATGATGTTTGCGGGATTTGCTCCGCTGTATTCGGGAATCGTTGCGATTTTTTCCTGCATTTTTTCCGCGATGCTCAAAAAAGAAACGCGAATGAGCATTCAGGGTATTTATGACGCCTGTGTCGAAGGTGCAAGAAGCGCCATCGCGGTGGGCATGTCCTGCGTATTGATTGGCGTGATTATCGGAACGGTTTCGCTGACGGGACTGGGACTTTCTTTCGGACAGCTCGTGCTCAAAGTCGTCGGGGAAGGTCAGTTGTTGCTCGGCGGAATCATGGTTATGATTATGAGTACGATTTTGGGAATGGGCGTTCCCGGCGTTGCGGCATATATAATTGTAGCGACGGTGTCGGTGCCGGTTCTGATTCAAGCAGGAGCCGAGCCGATTGCGGCGCATCTGTTTTGTCTGATATATGCCTGCCTCTCCAATATCACGCCGCCGGTTGCCATCAGCTCTTATGTGGCATCGGGGATTGCGGGATCGGATGAGACCAAGACATCGCTTATTGCGGTGCGGCTCGGAATCACCGGTTTTATCATTCCGTTTTTCTTTTTGAGCAATCCGGTGCTGTTGTTGGGAGAAAAAAGTGAAATTCTGCTCGTGCTTTGGTCGCTTGCGACTGCGATTTTGGGTGTGATTTGTCTTTCGGCGGCGCTCGAAGGAATGCTTCTTCGGAAAATCAATGTCTTTTGGCGAGCGCTTTTGCTCATCATCGGTTTGCTTGCGATTGACCCAAGCGGCTATACGGACTTGCTCGGGATTGTTTTGCTCACCATGCTTTTGCTTTGGCAAAAAAGACAACTCGGGAAGGAAATTGCATAAATGGAAAGATTTTATCTAAAGATAGGAGGAATTATGAAGAAATATTTTGCTTTGTTGGTTGCAGTATTTTTGCTGCTGACAGGTTGTAGAAATCCGTTTGATTTGGATAACGAATCGAGCACCTTGGCGTATCGACATGTGGTTAAGATACCGACAGCTTCAACAACGGGAGCGCTTTATTCGCTCGGCTCGTCGCTTGCGACTTTGTGGAATGGAAATATGTCGAATATCAACGCGAGTTCGCAGGCTTCCAATGGAGGAATTGAAAATCTAAATCTGTTGCAATCGGGTGAGGCGGAGGTGAGCATGGCGGTCATCAGCAATGTTTATCAATCGGTGAAAGGATTGGGAAAATTTGAGGGTCGTCCGAACTCGAAACTTCGAATCATGGCGGGACTTTACTACAATCCGAATCAAATCGTCGTGCGCGAGGATTCGGATATCCATTCGCTCAGCGACATCGCCGGCAAGAAATTTGCAAGCGGTGCGCCGGGAAGTACGACGGAGGACGAGGCGAAGGTGCACCTTATTTCAGCGGGAATTGATTATCCCGACGGCATCCAAGCGCAATTTATCGGATTTACGGAGGCGATTGATTTGATGCGCAACAAACAGGTTGACGGCGCGTGGATTATGGCGGGATTGCCGACTGCGGCGGTGACCGAAATGACGACGACGGCGAACGGACGCCTGGTCGGGATGAGCAAGGAGCAAATCGCCAAGCTCAAAGCGGAATATCCGTGGTATTCGGAATATACGATTCCGGCGAATACCTACAAAGGACAAGAGGAAGAGATTCAAACAACCGCTATTAAATTAGCGATGTTCACGACGGAAGATTTGCCGGAAGATCTGGTTTATGAAATGACCAAACTCTTTTGGGAAAATATCGATGAATTGAAAAAAACGAACGCGACGCTTGCCGATGTGAGCGTGGAGCAGGCGGTCACCGATTTGGCGGACTTGCCGCTGCATGAAGGCGCCGCTCGATATTACAAGGAGATTGGTGTATTGAAATAGGAGAAGGATTTTGATAGCAGTAACTTTGGAGCAGGGACTCATTTGTGCGGTGCTTGCGATGGGCGTGTATATCACATATAAAATTTTGGATTTTCCGGATTTGTCGGTGGAAGGAAGTTTTCCGCTCGGTGCATTTGTTTTTGCAAAATTTTCGATGATGAGCTTCAATCCTTTTCTAGCAACTTTTTTAGGGATGGCTGCCGGTGCACTGGTCGGTTTGTTCACCTACATTCTTAATATCAAATTGAAAATCAAGCCGATTTTGGCGGGGATTTTGAGCATGACCTTCATGTATTCGATAGTTCTTCGCGTAAACGATTCGTCCAATATAAGCATCATCAACAACCCGACGGTTTTTGATTTTGCAGGAGCGCTTTGGACGCTGCTCGGATTTGTTCTTCTGTGCAAATTTGCGCTGGATTGGTTTTTCAAAACCGAAATCGGATATCTGCTGATTGCGACGGGGGATAATGAAACCTTTGTGCGCTCCATCGGTCAAAATGAGGAGCGCTACAAGCTGATCGGGCTGATGATTTCCAATGCGCTCGTTGGACTCAGCGGAGCGTTGATGACCCAGTCGCTCGGCTTTTCGGATATATCGATGAAAAATGGAATCATCGTTTCGGCTTTGGCATCCATCATCGTAGGAGATGCCTTTTTCCCGAAGCTTTCGGTTTTGAAAAATACAACCAGAGCGCTGCTCGGTGCGATGATTTATAAGTCGATTGGCAGCTTGGCAATCAAGATGGGATTGAAACCGAATGATTTGCAGGCGATTTCAGCGATTATCGTCATTTTGTTTTTGGCACAGAGCCATTTTGGTATCCGTAAAATATTTGACAGGAAAAGTGGTTGATATGCTTAGTATAAAAAATCTTAGAAAATCGTTCAACAAAGGAACGGAGAACGAATTGCTTGTATTCGACGGGTTTGATTTGGAAATCGAAAGCGGAAAAATCACCGCGTTGCTCGGAGCGAACGGCTGCGGCAAATCGACGCTGATGGCGCTCATCAGTGGCTCGGAGATGGCGGATGAAGGAAATATTTTTCTCGACGGAGAAGAGATTACGGTCAAAAAAGAATTTGAGCGCGCCGACAGAATTGCAAAGGTGCATCAAAACTCAATGCTTGGCGTTTCGCCCTCGTTGACGATTTTGGAAAATATGTCCTTGGCGGAGAAAAAAGGCGGGAAAATGACTTTGCGTCAGCTCGTGAATCGAAACAAAAGGGCGGAATTTGCCAAGTTGCTCGAGCCGCTTCAGCTCAATTTGGAGCAAAAGCTCGATGTTCAAACGAAATTTCTTTCCGGCGGACAAAGACAGGCGATGTCTCTCGTTTTGACGACGCTCAAAAAGCCGGACTTGCTTTTGCTGGACGAGCATACGGCGGCGCTTGACCCGAAAACATCTCGTCTGATTATGGAAAAGACCATGGTGATTGCTCGCGAGCAGCAAATTACTACGATTATGATTTCGCACAATCTGCGGGATGCGATTCGATATTCGGACAGGCTGATTATGCTGCATGAGGGAAAAATCATTCTCGATGTGCTGCCGAGTGAAATCAGCGAGCAGGAGCTGGTGCAAATTTTCAATCGAGAGAATCAAATAGCATAGAGGTTGTTCATCCCTATATTAGATAGGAATTTTCGGTTAGGAAATCCGGCAAAAAATTCTACGCAAAAATTTGCTCCATAGACCTATAATAAGGAAGAAATTTTTGATACTAAACTTCATGAACTGTAGGAGAAAATTATGCTTTTCCGTTCCCTACAAGGCAGTAAGCAAAGAACAATTGTTAAAAATACAAATTGTTGACAACTTTTTTCGATAGGTTTAGTGTGAGTCGATGGTCGCAAATTGTCGCATCAGAGCATCAAATCGACAAAGATGCTGTTGCTGATTTCTCGTCCGCGCTCGCTCAATCGGATGGATTCTTCGTCGATGATGAGCAGCCCTTCTTTATTCAGTTTTTGAAAATGTTGCTGATAGTATTGTTGCAGAGATGCAAAACAATCGGCGGCATTTTTTTGTGCTTCAAAATTCGTGATGCGATTCGGCAAATCATTTCTGCTATCCTCGTCCATGCACAGATTTTTCAGCGCAAGATTTATTTTGTCAATTCTCACGCCGATATTGCGCCGTAGCCCTAAGAAAAATATTTCGTTGAGCTCATCGATTCGCCTCAGTTTTTCGATGGAATTCTTATCGACGACGGGCGAATATTCATAGACTTTCTTTTTGTGATTGCTCTTTGCGAATTCTTTCATCGCACGAATATATTCTTTTATATCGCAACAATTGGAGTAGCGGGTATTTCCGATTTTCGAATGGGAGGACAACCCGAGCCCCAAGTAGTCGTTGCCGATCCAGTACGCCGAATTGTGAACGGCGGCATAGCCCTCTTGTGCATAACTTGCAATTTCGTATTGCTCAAAACCTCTTTGAGAAAGGAAGCCCGTAATAAATCGCTGCTGTTTTACATAAAATTCGTCGCTTTGCACTTCGATTTTTCCATCGCGCAGCAATTTCATCATCGGCGTGTTCTCCTCGATGATGAGTGAATAGCATGAGATATGCTTGGGTTTTAATTTCATAAATTCTTCCAGTGAATGTGCAAGCATTTCCATCGTCTGATTCGGCAAATGAAACATCAAATCCAAGCTTATATTGTCGATGCCGGCAAGATGTAATTTTTCAACTGCGTCCTTTACCATGTCAAAACTGTGAATGCGATTCAAAAAATGAAGCTCCTCCTCGTTAGCGGATTGTACGCCCATGCTGACGCGCCGAATATGAAAGTCTTGAATGGTTTTGACAAAGTCATCGCTGACCGATTCGGGATTACATTCAATCGTAAATTCCTCGAGATTTTCCAAATCGACATTCTTTTGCAGCGAGCTGAGCAACCTGATGAGATTTTCGTTGGACAAAGCGGAAGGTGTGCCGCCGCCGATATAGACGGTTTTGAATCGATTTTGCGATGGGAGCAGAAGATGGATTTCCGCTATCAACGCCTCGATGTAATCGTTCTGCATTTGTTTTGAATAGGCACCGGACACGAAGTCGCAGTAGGTGCATTTGTTTTTACAAAAAGGGATGTGAATATATAGATGCATAAAATTTCCGTTTCTTTTTATTTTCATTTTAATTCCGCGCGGTTTTCATCACCGAGCATTCTCATTATAGATTTTTTGGCATGGAGATTCAAGATGAAATCGTAAAAAAATTATCCTGTGGAAAAAATTTCAAAAAAGGAGCTTTTGATTTTGGCTATGGATTGTGAATCAGCATTGGGAACGCTTTAGAAGAATATAGGATTTTATTCGTTTTTTCAGAGCCGAAAAGGAAGCAATATTTTTGTGAAAAAAGTTCAACAATGTATTGCTTTTTGTTATTCTTATGACTATAATAGGAAGTAATAGTTATAGGATTTTTTATAATTTCTTATAGCGAATTGCACACCATTTTGTGATTTTTTATACAAAATCAAATTAACTAAAGGAGAATGAGTAATGAGTTTTAAAATTGCCAAGAAGGAATACCTGAATGAAGTTGTATTTCTTATGGACATTGAAGCTCCGCGCGTTGCAAAATCCGCGAAGCCGGGACAATTTGTCATCGTAAAGATTGACGAAAAAGGGGAACGAATTCCATTGACGATTGCAGATTATGACTTAGAGAGAGGAACGGTTACCGTAGTTGTTCAGGTAGTAGGTATGTCAAGTAAGAAATTGGCAGAACTGAACCAAGGGGATTACATAAGGGACTTTGTAGGACCTTTGGGAAATCCGAGCGATTTCATCTACGAAGACATCGAGGAACTCAAAAAAGAGAAGTACATTTTTATTGCGGGAGGTCTTGGAGCGGCTCCGGTTTATCCACAGGTGAAGTGGTTTAAAGAAAACGGACTCAAAGCGGATGTTATCATCGGCGCGAGAAACAAGGATCTGTTGATTTTCCAGAAGGAAATGGAAGCCGTAGCGGAAAATGTATATTATGCGACGGACGACGGAAGTTTCGGTTTTCACGGTTTGGTAACGGCTTTGTTGGAAGACTTGGTGGAGAATCAAGGGAAAAAATATGATAAAGCGATTGTTATCGGACCGATGATTATGATGAAATTCGCTTCAATGACAACCAAAAAACTCAATATTCCAACCATCGTCAGCTTGAACACCATCATGGTTGACGGAACCGGAATGTGCGGTGCTTGTCGTGTAAGTGTGGGCAATGAAATTAAATTCGCCTGCGTGGACGGACCGGAATTTGACGGCCATTTGATCGATTACGATGAGGCACTTAGAAGACAGACGATGTTTAAGACACAAGAAGGTAGAAAGCAGCTTCGATATGAAGAAGGTCAGACTCATAAACCGGAAGGTTGTGACTGTGCGGAGGTGGAATAATGGCGATTAAAAAAGAGAAAGTGCCTGTAAGAGAACAGGACCCGAAGGTGCGTGCGACCAATTTCGAAGAGGTTTGCTACGGTTATGATATGGAAGAGGCGATGCTTGAATCCGAGCGCTGCCTGAATTGTAAAAATCCTCGCTGCGTGGCGGGATGTCCGGTCGGAATCAATATTCCGGCATTTATTCAAAAAGTAAAAGCCGGGGAGATTGAGGAAGCGGCGAAAATTATCGCGGAGAGCAGTTCTTTGCCTGCGGTGTGCGGACGAGTTTGTCCACAGGAATCACAATGCGAAGGTGTATGTATCGTCGGAATTAAAAATGAGCCGGTTTCCATCGGAAAATTGGAGCGTTTCGTTGCGGACTGGTCAAGAAAGAATAAAATCAATTTGGCGAAGAGAGATGAGCCGAACGGAATCAAAGTAGCGGTCATCGGATCCGGTCCGGCAGGTCTTGCCTGTGCGGGCGACTTGGCGAAAAAGGGATACGATGTGACCATCTTTGAAGCATTCCATGAGCCCGGCGGCGTACTCACATACGGAATTCCGGAGTTTCGTCTTCCGAAGGATGAAGTGGTTCAATACGAAATCAACAGCATTCGCGAGCTTGGCGTAACGATTGAGACCAATGTTATCGTCGGAAGAACGATTACGATTGAAGAACTTTTTGAAGAAGGTTTCAAATCCGTATTCATCGGTTCGGGAGCGGGATTGCCGTCCTTTATGGGAATTCCGGGAGAGAATGCGAACGGCGTTGTGTCCGCGAATGAGTTCCTAACGCGAGTCAATCTGATGAAGGCATATCTTTCCGACTACGATACACCGATTCGTGTCGGTAAAAAAGTTGCCGTTGTCGGCGGCGGTAATGTTGCGATGGACGCGGTGCGTACGGCGCTTCGACTCGGAGCGCAGGAAGCGCATATCGTATATCGTCGAGGTGAAGAAGAATTGCCTGCTCGTGTGGAAGAAGTTCATCATGCGAAAGAAGAGGGCGTTATCTTTGACACATTGACCAATCCGAAAGAAATTTTGGTTGACGATATGGGTAATGTTCGCGGAATGCTTTGTGTGAAAATGGAGCTCGGTGAGCCGGACGATTCCGGAAGAAGAAGACCGGTGGAAGTTCCGAATTCCGAATTTGAAATGGAAGTGGACGCGGTCATCATGTCACTCGGAACGAATCCAAACCCGTTGATTACTTCGACAACAAAAGGTTTGGAGACCAACAAGCGTCAATGTATCCTTGTAGATGACAACGGATTGACATCGCTTGAGGGCGTATATGCCGGCGGTGACACTGTAACCGGAGCGGCAACGGTAATTTCGGCGATGGGAGCCGGAAAAGTTGCGGCGAAGGCGATGGACGAATATTTGAGAGACAAATATTTGAATAACTGATGTCGGTAGTGTATTTTAAATAGATCTTTATAAAAAATTTCGGCTGTTTCGGCCGGAATTTTTTATGCTCTTTTTTTCTGAAAATTTTTCATTCTCTCATTTACAAGCGAATGTGTTTTTTGGTATGATGAAAAGAGATATTTGTGAATGAGAAGGAGGAGTCATGTATGCATCAAAGCATTCCAATCGAATAAAAATTATTTTTATTTTAATCGCAATGACTTTGTTGAGTGCTTGCCAAGATGTTTCCGAGGGAAACAAGGTGATTTATGTCGGCAATCGGCGTGAGGACAGATATTGTGAAGTGATTTCCTCGGTGTTGCCCGATTACAAAATCATTCAGCAGGGGCATCCGGCAACGCAGGCTTTTTTGGAGCGGGGAACGGGATTGGTAACGATTGATGTCATTGCGCAATCCTTACTCAAAACGGACAGTCGATATTTTTGGTATCCGCACGGCAAGGCGGGCATCGTTATGGCGATTGACCGCGACAAAACGCAGGAAAAAATCGGCTCGTGGGAAGAGATGATGGAAAGTGACTTGCTCTTGGGGATGAGTGACCAATTTGCCGAAGCGGGCTGCATCATCTCGGCGATGGCTTACGGCTTGGACAATCAAAATTTGGCGATTGAAAAAGCGGTGGAGCATCTTTCCGAGCGATATGAAAATAAAAAACTGGAATTCAATAATTTTGACGCGCCTCTGCTCATCTTGTTCGACTATCAGGCGGTGGATTTGAAAAAACATGGACGCAATTTGGAAATCATCGTGCCGAAGGACGGAACCTATGTATTTGAGCGGGGAATTTTGTCCAAAAAGCAGATGCAATTTCCGGATAATATGGCGGAGCTGGTTATCGGAAAAGGCATTTGTACGATTGACGGCGAATGTGATGAAAATTTTTATCCGCCGAAATCGGATTATCGGGTAGCCGTTTCACCGAGCGATATGGAAAAGATTCAGGGGGAGCTTATCCATGCGCGTGAGTATATCAATCGCTCGATATACAAGACGCATCGCTATGCGACGGCGACCGCTTGGGAGTATGTAATTTCCGCATTGGCGGCGATTGCGATTTTCGTATTGTGGACGGGCTCGGTTCAGATGCGTACGGCGCAAAAAGATATTTCGATTGCTTTGCTCGGCATCGGTATCTGTATGGTAATGTGGGTCGGCGCGCGTTTCATCAAATGGCAGGTGGCGACCGATACTTTGACGAACCGATACCTTTGGTATTCCTATTACATTTTTATTCTGACGCTCTCCAATTTCTTCTTGTGGCTTTCGACGGCGGTGAACGAGCCGGAGGGAAAGACGCTGATGCCGAAATGGATGCGGATTTTACTTATTTTTGAAGCGCTGATGATTTTGATGGTCTTTACCAATGAAATTCATCAATGGGTATTCATCTTTGATAAGACGGCGGACTTTTGGAAAAAAGAATATCGCTACGGCTGGGGCTATGTCCTTATTTATGTGAGTTTTGCGACGCCGCTATTCTTAGGAATCATCATTTTAAGTACAAAATTTTGGAAGAGCCCGAAGAGAATTCGCGTGCTCATTCCGATTTCGATTTCGCTTGCGATGATGTCCTTCGGGATTTTATATGTTATGCGCTTTCCGCCGGTGTGGAACGGTGATTTGGCACTGACGGTCTGTATCTTCGTGTTGATGTTCGGTGAGAGCGCGATGCGAACCAATCTGATTCCGCTCAATACGAAATATGTGAGCCTGTTTCATAATTCGTCGCTGAATATGAGCATTCTCGATGCATCGGGCGATGCCATCTATTCGTCGATATCCGCAAGAGAAATTCCCGACGAGCTCAAACATCGGATAATCGAATCGAGAAATCGAGTCGTCTTGGCATTGGATAAAAATACCTTATTATATGCTGACCCGATTACCGCCGGAAATGTCGTTTGGGAAGAAGATATCTCCGACTTGGAAGAACTTCGGGAGAATATTTCTACCTCCATCGAGCAGGTAAAAAAAGCGAATGAACTTTTGGAGGCGCAGACGCAGATTAAGGCGGAGAAGGAATCCGGGCGTGCGAAATTGGAATTGCTCAACGAGCTCAACGAAGAGATCGGCGACCAGTTGAATCGTTTGGAAGTTTTGGTGGAGCAGCTCAGAGAGTTGGAGACACGAGGCGACGGGAAGGGTTACGAGCAGGTTTTGGCGGAAATCAACTTGACCAGCATCTATATCAAGAGGCGCTGCAATCTGATGTTCTATGTCGAGCAGGAAACCATCTCGTCCGATGCGACGGTGACGCATATCAGCGAGCTACTTGAATGTGCGGAAAGTCTCGGAATCCATTCGGCGCCGGTGCTCAATCTCGTCGGGGAGGTCGAAACCAAGATGGGTATTTTGCTCTATGACCTTTGTTTTTCGGTACTCAAATTTTTGTTGCAGGAAAAGAATCGGGAGTTGATGCTGCATTGCTATCAAAAGGACAATGATTTCGTGATTTTGTTCCTCTGTGATGTGAATTGCAGCACCTATCGACCGAGTGACAAATTGTCCGCGGCGCTCAATCAAATGAAGGCGAAGATTTTATTCCGTGAGCTTGATGAAGTATCGAGCATTCAAATCACGATTCCGTCGAAACGAAAGGAGGAGGGCTATGTTTAGTTTCTATGATTGCAGCCGCGCTTTTCGAGTTTTTATCGGAATTTTGGGCGGAATGACGGTCATTTCGCAGGCGATTTATATCGTGCTCTCTTCACGACGATTCGATTGGCAGAACTATCGCGGTCGATTGTTGTTTGAATATGTCCTGCTCATCAATGTCATCGTTCTTTCAGCGATTCCGCCGATGCTGAACTATCTGATACGAGACGGTTTTTTGCCTTTTACGATTTTGAAAAAGGAACGGGTGATTGTCTATATCCTTCTGCTGCTGTTCACAATTTTAAGGATACGGGGCACCAAACAGTATTTGACCTTTCTCAATCTCGCGATACTGACGCCGATGCTGCCGATGTTTGATAATTTCGCGATCCCGCTCTTTCCGTTTTATTTGACGGCGGTGTTGTTTTACTTTTTCTTTCGGGGAATCTATCTGTCCTATCAAAACCTGATGGCGATTCGTCGGGGGATTTCGGTTTGGTCGATAAAAGAAGCGATGGACTCGCTGCATTCCGGCATTCTGTTTTGCTCAAAAGACGGAACGGTTTTGCTGATGAACAATCGGATGCAGCAGCTGATGGTGGAAACGACGGGACGAATTTTTCGCGACGGCATCAAATTTTTTAACGAAATCCAAAAAAGACCGAGCAAGGAAGATTCGATGCTCTACGAAGAAGATAAGATTGTATTGAGTTTATCCGACAAAAAGCATTGGCACTTTTGGCAGGATGAGTTGTCGGTCGGCAATCGGGAGTTTTTGCAGATTACGGCGACGGATATTACGGAGCAATGGGAATTGCTCTGCGAGTTGGAGGAGCAGAATCGACTGCTTGAAAATAAGAGTAAAGAGCTCAGCGATATGCTCGACAATATGTTTCAAATTCAGCGGCAACGCGAGAAAATTCGTCTGCGCGGACGATTGCATGACCTATTGAGCCAACGAATCACGATTTTTCAGCGATGGATGCAAAGCGATACGATGCCGAGTGCACAGCAGGTCTCGGATTTGCTGCAAACGCTCCGGGAAGGTTTGGTGCAGGATGTGGAAAAAGATACGAAGAGCGGTCTGGAGAATCTGATACGACAATTTGAAGAAATCGGGGTAACGCTTAAAGCACAGGGCGAAGCGCCGGAAAATTTGAAATATGCCAATGTGTTTTTGCTCTGCATTCGCGAGGCGGCGACCAATGCAGTGAGACACAGCTTGGCGAGCGAGGTGGACTTGTTTTTTGAGGAGAGTGAAAAAGAATATATGCTCCGAATCAAAAACAACGGCATCATGGTTCAAAATGAAATTGTATTCGGTAACGGGCTTAAGACGATGCAAGGTCGATTGGCTCAATACGGCGGTCGTTTGATTGTGGAAAGCAAACCGCAATTTTTACTCACTGCGATTATTCCAAAGGAGGAAAACCATGTTTAAGCTGGGAATTGTGGATGACCACGCTTCGATTCGAGATTCTTACAAAAAAGCGATTGAATCCGACGGTGATTATGAGGTGCTCGGGAGCTTGTCGTCGGCATCGCTGGCGGAACTTTGGTGTTTGAAATACGAGCCGGATTTGATGCTGATGGATATTTGTACGGAGGGTGAAGTTTCAGGACTCGATGCAACCAAGATGATCAAGAGCAGTTGTCCGAATGTGAAAATCATTATCATGACGGGCTTTGATGAAATTTCCTATATTCCACGAGCAAAACAGGCGGGAGCGGACGGATTCGTCTATAAGAGCAAGAGTTTTGAATATCTGTTGTATGTGATGAATGCGGTGATGAAGGGCGAAAAAATTTTTCCGGAACCGAAAATCATTCAGCTTCCTTGCGGCGAAGCACCGTTGACCGAGCGCGAGATGATTGTGTTGCGTCTGCTTTGCAAAAATTACAGCAAGCAGGAAATTGCAAGTGAGCTTTTTATCAGCGAGCACACCGTCAAGCGCCATCTTGCGAATATGCTGAGCAAAACGGGATTTCATTCCATCATGTCGATGGTCGTGCACATGATTTCAAACGGCTGGATCAATCCGAATGTGTAAGTTGATTGTTGAATTTTGAATAAGAATGAAAGCGATATACGGATTTTTTGAAACTTTATTGTGAGAGAAAAAGCTTTGCGATTTTCCGCAGGATATTTCATCATAATGAAAAAAATTCTTCAGCAATTTTTTCAAATTGAAAGCTTCGGAAATATATTTTCGCTTTCCAATTCAAAAAAGTTCATTTCCAACAAGAATTTTTTGACATGAAACCGAAATAAAACTCTAAGAAGACGGTTTTGTGGGAATAAGCGGGAAAAATGGCCCAAATGGGCCATTCGAAAATTAGCAATCTGTTGTAAAATAGAAGTAGTTGAGCAATAGAAAGTTTTGCACACAAATACAAAACAATGGAATGTTTCTTTGTCAATCAGACAGGAGGATAACGATGCAAAAGGTATTATTAGTAATGCACCGTAAAGTTTTGGCGCAATCGTTAATACGCTCGCTGCAAAATGATCCAAAGTTTACATTTTATATGGAGCCTTGCCCGGATAATGTTTTGCTCGCCATTATGAATTACGATATTGATGTGGCTGTGGTCGAAGTGCCCGAGAGCGGAGAAAAGCCGGCGGATGAGATGTTGTTCCTTTGTGACAAAATCAAAAAGACTTCGCCGGATTGCAAAACGCTTGTACTTTGTCCGGAAACCAGTGAAGAAAGCAAGGATGCAGTAGTGGTTGCGAAAAAACATGGGGGAATTGATGATTTTATATTTTATGATTCGAGTTTGGAATATCTGACAAAAAAACTGGAATCCATGGGATAAAACTGGTATAATGGGGAAGGAAACGCAAACTCAAGTCATGAGGAGGAATTTATGAAAAAATATGAAATTATTGGAGGCAATTTACCCGTTGTTATCTGCGAATTGGCTGCAGGCGAAACGATGATTTCCGAATCCGGAAGCATGAGCTGGATGTCGCCGAATATGAAAATGGAAACAACTTCCAACGGTGGAATCGGTAAAGCTTTGGGCAGAATGTTCTCCGGAGAATCATTATTTTTGAATCGTTATACAGCACAGGGCGGCGACGGTATGATTGCTTTTGCGTCCAGTTTTCCGGGTGCGATTCGCGCAGTGGAAATTAGCGCGGGAAAAACGATGATTGTTCAGAAATCCGCGTTCTTGGCATCCGAGCCGACTGTGGAATTGTCGATGTTTTTCCAAAAGAGTTTAGGCAAAGGATTCTTCGGCGGGGAAGGATTCATTATGCAGAAACTTTCCGGTCAGGGCGTCGCTTTTATTGAAATCGACGGACATTGCGTGGAATATGATTTGAAGGCGGGCGAGCAACTCGTTCTCGATACGGGATATTTGGTTGCGATGGACGATACCTGCACAATGGACATCGTTACGGTGCCGGGCATCAAAAATATGATTTTCGGCGGCGAAGGAATTTTCAACACCGTTGTCAAAGGGCCGGGAAAGGTGATTCTTCAAACCATGCCAATCAGTAATGTGGCAGGAATCCTATCTCGATATATGCCGATTAAATAAAATTAAAAAGAACTACAAATCGTTTTTCATGTGAGCATCCATTCTGAGAAGACGAATATTCGTTTAGAAAACAGATTGAGATAATCTTTTAGAGAATCGGTGAGTTTTTTAATACGGTGACTTGTTTGGAAACGACAAATGTCCGTTTGAAATTGTTGAGAATATCGGACGATAACGTTGCAAAAACGGATGGTGCTATCGAATGTGAATCGAACGATTTTAATGGAATAAATAAGCAGCATAGTGAAGTCTATGCTGTTTTTTTACGCAAAAAATTATTGTTTTCGTGAAAGCGACAGAATAAATTTGTAAAGGAAAATTTTTGAAAGTGGATTTTTCTATGTACAGCTGTTTTTTTATAATTTTTTCGGATTGCATCCAATAATTGAACAAAACTTTGTTTATTTTGTGACCTTTCCTTATATATATGTCCTTCATTTGATTTCTCATCGGCATTATTTTTATCTTAGAAACAATTTTTGATATGCTTTTGATTTCTATTTTATGTTTGAAATATTTTTTGATGGCATTTCTATTTATGATTCTGTCTCGGGATAATTTTCATTCAGATTTCTATTTGTTTTTTTCTTCAAAGTGCTTTTAAAGCTATTTTCATTATTGATTTTAGGGTTTTGATTTTATCTCGGAAATAATTTTTTAATGCAACTTCTATTTATGATTCTGTCTTGGAATAATTTTCGTTCGGATTTCTAATTATGATTCTGTCTTGAAAAATTCTTATTGCTTTCTATAAAACACCAATTCGGAAACAATTTTGGAATATAAAAAAGATGGTAGTACCATCTTTTAAAGCTGTGTTTTTAAACTCGAACAAAGCTTATGCGATAAAACAATTCATATATTCTCCTTGCGGAGTGATGGTTTCTAAAACATGGTCAATACCATCCTTATCGGAGTTCTTTCAACGCAGTTTCCGTCTCCTTGCGGAGTGATGGGTTTTAAAACCAAATATGGGAAGGAAATATTGCGTAGAGTGTATGGAGAGTTTCCGTCTCCTTACGGAGTGATGGGTTTAAAAACTGAAAACTTTGATGTTAGGTTTGTTGATGTAGTTATTTAGTTTCCGTCTCCTTGCGGAGTGATGGGTTTAAAAACAGGATATGCGATAGTTGTTTAGGAGTTTGGTGTAAGTCTGTTTCCGTCTCCTTGCGGAGTGATGGGTTTAAAAACCAGTTCAAGCCGTTGTCATCGGGTAAAAAAGGACTGGGTTTCCGTCTCCTTGCGGAGTTATGGTTTCTAAAATAATCTTTTTTCTTATTGCAAAAGTTTTCTTGAATAGCTTGTAGGGAACGGTGACCCCACCGTTCCGCCGTTCCATAGGAACGGAAAACAAAATGAATTTGTAGTGATGGTTTCTAAAACGCTTTAAATGTGTCATTGTTGGAAACCATCGAGAATCAGTTTCCGTCTCCTTGCGGAGTGATGGGTTTTAAAACGGTTCTATATGACTATGAAAACGATGAATTATATCTGTTTCCGTCTCCTTACGGAGTTAGGGTTTCTAAAACTGGGCGGAGAAGTGATGGTTGCGGCCGGAGCTGGAGTATGTTTCCGTCTCCTTACGGAGTTAGGGTTTCTAAAACAAATACCTATATAAAGACTTTCCACAAAGTAAACTCAAGTTTCCGTCTCCTTACGGAGTTAGGGTTTCTAAAACTTTTGAAGGGTTGATTGAATACGCAGATGGAAGTGAGTTTCCGTCTCCTTACGGAGTTAGGGTTTCTAAAACTTGGCAACAAATTATCGAAACCGCTAAGTATTACAAAAGTTTCCGTCTCCTTACGGAGTTAGGGTTTCTAAAACATAAACAAAACAAGCGAATCATTATAACAAAATTTAAGTTTCCGTCTCCTTACGGAGTTAGGGTTTCTAAAACCCTATGGTTGTAGGTCGTTTTATTTCCAATGGTTGTAGAGCTCGTTTTCGGCTGACTTTGTGTTTTTTCGCTTTTAAGTTCTCTTGTGTGATTTTTAACAGCGGAAAGTATTGAAATCATCAGATCGTGTGACTTTAATAAAATCAGCTGTTTCTTTTTCTTAAAACCCTAAGTACATAATACCATATTTCAGGGATTTGCAAAAGAAAAATTGAATATTTTGTTGGAAAAACAAAATCGGATTTACGATTTTGGATTCCGATTTTCAAAAATGGAATTCCGATTTTGAATTTCTATTTTTAAATTAGGAATTTCAAATTGGAGATGGATTTCGTTTTTCTACATTCTCATTTTTATTCTGAATTTCGATTTACATTTCGTTTTATCATCGCGACAACAATCTTATTTTCTTTATCCTAAATTCAGATTATCTTTTACAGTGGATGGGTATAATTAGAAACTGTTGTTATCAGCAGAGAATTTGGAGGAAGTATGATAGATTTTTTAAGAACACAGCATGTCTCGGAAAAATTGATAGCGGATGTGATTCATTTTCGAGACTTTTATAAATTGGATGAGCAGTTTTTGCATCGGGTGCCGAATCCGAAGTATCATTATTTCGGACGCGATGTTTGGGAGATGGCAATTGTTGCGATTTTGCAGGGCGACAATATTTTGCTGAGCGGTCCGAAGGCGACGGGGAAAAATGTGCTGGCGGACAATTTGGCGGCTCTGTTTCATCGGCCGAGCTGGAATGTATCGTTCAATGTGAACACGGACAGCAGCGCGCTGATCGGAACGGATACTTTTGTCGATGGGCAGGTGCGTTTTCGCTACGGCTCGATTTATGAGGCGGCGCTCTATGGCGGTTTCGGGATTTTTGACGAAATCAATATGGCGAAAAATGATGCGATTGCGGTTTTGCATTCGGCATTGGATCATCGACGGGTTATTGATGTGCCGGGATATCATCGCATCACTTTGGCGGAGGCGACTCGCTTTATCGGTACGATGAATTACGGTTATGCGGGAACGAAGGAGCTCAATGAGGCGCTCGTTTCACGATTTATGGTCATCGACATTCCGCCGGTCACCAAAGAAAAGCTCAAAATGATTTTTGAATCGGAATTTGAGCATTTGAAAGAAGACTATATGGAGAATTTTTCTCGTATTTTTTTGGATTTACAATTGAAATCGCAGAACTCGGAGATTTCGAGCAAAACGGTGGATTTAAGAGGGCTCATCAGCGCGATGCGGGCAATCGAAAGGGGATTGGAGCCGCAGCTTGCGATGAAGATGGGTGTGCTGGACAAGACTTTTGACGATTTTGAAAAAGAAATCGTGTCGGATGTGATTCATTTACATCTGCCGAAGTCGGCGAAGCGAGAGGATATTTTCGGCAAATGAGAGAAATGGAATGGAACTCGGATGTAAGGGATGAGAATCTGATTTGGAGCATCAATCAAAATTATGATTTTGCGCCGGAGATTTCTTTGGTGCAAAAAACGGGTGTTGAAGCGCTGGATGTCTATCGTATGGTGATTTTCGGCGTTTTGCATCTGCTGGAAAATCATCAGGAGCTGACGGATTATCTCAAAGCGAAGGAGCGCGCAACCAATCGGGCGGGGATTTTTTATGAATTGATGATGCTGACATTGGAAGAACTTTTGTACGATCGGATGAAGCAAGAATTGGCGGGGGCTTCGGATTTGGAAAAGGCGGCGATTTTCGAGACGCTTTCTTTTTATGACAAAATGCGCAAACGCCCCGACGCTTTTCACGAAATTCGCTATGCCTATTACGCGAACAAGGCGAACTCGGTACCCAAGACGAACCGTCGCATTATCGATTTATTAAATGATATTCTACAATTTCGCGCAATAAAATCAGCAGACTATGCAATTTCCTTAGAAAATTTAATGAAAAAACATTTTTATTTTGAAAGTCTTGCCGAAATAAAGGTATCGGAACATAATTTTCAGAGTAACGATGAAAAGCAAAAAAAGAATCAGAAGAACCGAATCAAGAATCAAGAGAGCAAGGTGGAGCATGCCGAAAACGAAGCGATTATGTCGGCGGAATTCAGTCAGGTCGATATCGGAAAATCGCTTCAGCTGATGGAAAAAGACATGGCGGATGCGCCGAAGGATTCGGCGAGCACTCCGTTGGAATTGATTCATCGCCGAATTGTCGAAAGCTACGGCGAAGCGAGTATTTTCGGCGCGAGATTGCAGGAGCTGGAGCGAAAGCTTTGTACCGGGATTCACGAGGGGGAGAAGCTTTATATCACCGAGCGTTTTATGGAAATCGAAGGCTATAAGAGGCAGATGCTGATGGAGCAGATGGATGAGAACATCGCGCATTTTGATTATCTGCATCAAGTGTATCGACGAAATATCATTCGCTTGGTTGACTTACTGAATCGAAGCATTACGGCGGATACGGATTATTCGGCGAGCAAGCTCGACAACGGGATGATGATGCCGAGCCGGATTTGGCGACGGGCAATCTTGGGTGACAACAAGGTGTTTTACAAGAACATTCGGGATGTACGCGGCGAATTTGTCGTGGATATTCTGCTCGATGCCAGCGGCTCGCAGATTGAGCGGCAAAGTCTCGTGGCGACGCAGGGTTATATTATCGCCGAGGCGCTCAGTCAGGTCGGCATCGCTTGTCGGGTCAGCAGTTTTCATAATCTGTTCGATTACACGATTTTGAAAGTCTATCGAGATTATAAGGACTCGGCTTCTCGAAATCGGCGGATATTTGCGTATCAAGCCGCGGGAAGCAATCGTGACGGGCTTGCGATTGCGACGACGGGGGAATTTTTGCTCACTCGGGAAGAAGAGCACAAAATTTTGATTGTGCTCAGCGACGGAAAGCCGAATGATGAAAGAGTCTCGGGCTTTTTCAATCAAATGGCGTCAACGAGCAAATTATATACGGGCGATTCGGCAATCGATGATACCGCGCATCAGGTACGACTTCTTCGGGCAAAGGGGATTGCGGTGCTGGGTGTTTTTACGGGCAACGATTCGGATTTGGATGCGGAGCGGCGAATTTTTGGGAAAGATTTTGCATATATCGCCAAACTGCAACGCTTTTCAGACATTGTGGGGATGTATTTGAAAAAACAGATTATGAATATGGAAATTTGATAATCGTTCTGCTCTGTAATGTTACCGAACTAAATGAATCTGGAGAGAAAAGAATGAACCATACATTTGAAGTATTGGACAAATTTTGTGGAGAAAACGGAATAGCGGAATATCTTCAAGAGATGATTACAACGAAAAAACCGGATGAAGCGGTGCAGGAAATGTTGGCTTTTTTAGGGGATAGAAGTCACAGCGAGCGAACCTATATTTTTGAGCTCAACGGCAGCAATGATACTTTCAGCAACACTTATGAATGGTGTGCGAAAGGAGTGGAGCCGCAAAAAGATTTGTTGCAAAACGAGCCGGTCGAAGTAATTTCGGAGTGGTGGGCGCTGTTTGAAAACAATGACCCGGTCATCATACCGAATTTGGAAGATATTCGTGATACGCATCCGCAAATTTATGCCGGACTGAAACCTCAAAATATAAAAACGCTGGTAACCGCACCGATTCGATTGAATTCCGTCCTGATCGGTTTTTTAGGCGTGGACAATCCCAGCGAGCAAAAGCTTGAATTTCTCTCTAAAGTTTTGTTTATTATTGCAAATTTTATTTCTTTTGTTATTGAAAAAAGAAATTTGATGAATAAAGTGGATCATTTGAGCTATCATGACCAATTAACCGGCGCGCTCAATCGCCAAGCCTATGACGAATTTACGAAAAGGCAGGCGGCTTGTCAAACGCTCGGACTGGTCTATTGCGATGTGTCCGATTTGAAAATTACAAACAGCAACTATGGCTATGAAATCGGAGACAAGCTGATTCTCAAAGGATATGATATTTTGCGCTCGGTATTTCCGAATGAGCAGATTTTCCGAACGGGCAATGATGAATTCGTGACGATTTGTTTTGATTGGAGCAAGGAAAATTTTGACAAAATGCTCGTCGAACTCAAGGAAATCGTCCGACAAAATGAATATCGCATGGCGATTGGCGGCACATGGAGCGATAAGAAGCCAATCAATATTCGCGATGAGGTTTCCCGCGCGGAAAAAGGAATGTATTGGGAGAAAATCCGATACTACAACCAATCCAACGGAACCGAGAGTCGAGAGCGTCGTCGCGCGAATCGGCTCAAGAAAAAAATCGAGTCGGACGAAAAGACGGAGTTTAGCAATTATCTGTCGAAAAACTATTTTGACCCGGCGGCTTTCTTCAAATCCGTCTGCATGCCGGATTACTATCCTTTCATCGCGGATTTGACAACCAATGTGTTTTATATTTCCGATGAGATGAAAGATATTTTCGGATTTGAAAGCAATATGGTGAGGGATTTAATCGGGGAATGGGAAAAACGAATCGGCTCGCAGGAGGAATTGGAATTCTTCCGCAAAGATATGCAACAGGTGTTAAACGGTGAGCGGGATGTTCATGACCTACGTTATCGGATTCGTGACCGAGACGGAAATTATGTTTGGATACATTGCCACGGCATTGTAAAAAGAAGCAAAGACGGTTTGAGACCGCTGTTCTTTTCCGGAGCGGTATCGCGTCAGGAGCAAAAATTCGTAATTGACCCGGTGACCAATTTTCCGCGAGAATACGGTGCAATGCTTCGACTTCAGGAAATGCAGTCGAACAAAGAGAGTATTACCATCATCGGTTTTACGCTTAATAATTTTTCCGAAATCAATGAGCTGCGCGGACGAAATGTCGCGGATTTGTTACTCCGGGACATCTCCAAAAAGCTCGTGCAATATTTTGAAGGCAAATTGAACTTCTTCCGCTTGGACGGAATGCGTTTTATTGGAATCGTATCCAAAGACGGCGAAGAAAATATCGAAGTGATTATTCAGGAATTGAAAGAAATCATCACCGGTCTGTATTACAATAACAACATCGTCGTGCGCACGCCATGCTCCGTCGGGGTTATCTGCGAAACTGAAACCGAATCGTCGCCGCAGGATTTGCTGGTCAATATGGTGACGCTGCTTTCAAGTGCAAAACACAGCTCCGATTCCGAATTCGTCGTGCACTCGCCGACCAATATTCATTTGCAAAGACAGCGTACGCAGATGATGATGAAGCTGAACAAGGATGTGGTTGACGGATTTGACGGCTTCAGAATCGTCATTCAACCGGTGGTATCGACCAAAGATTTCAAATTGGCATCGGGCGAAGTGTTGCTGAGATGGCAATTCGAGGGCAAGGATGTATCACCGGCGGTATTCATTCCGATTTTGGAAAGCAATCGGTTGATATTGCCGGTTGGAAAATGGGTTTTTGAGCAGGCGGTTCGAACCTGCAAACGCATCACGACCTTCCTCCCGGATTTTCGATTGGCGGTCAATGTGAGCTATTATCAAATACTCGACCCGGACTTCCTGCCTTTTATGGAGAAGACGATTAAAAAATATCATCTTAGCGGAAGCAGCTTGATACTTGAAATTACCGAGACACATTATGACGAAACGCCAACAAAGGTATTCCAATTTGTCGAGAGTTGTAAGGAACTCGGCATGGAAGTGGCAATCGATGACTTCGGAAACGGATATTCATCACTCGCCTTTTTGCTCAAATATCCGGCGAATATCGTTAAATTGGACAGAAGTCTCATCAATGAAATGGTCAACTCGAGAGACAATATCAATTTTATTTCCAGTATCGTCTATGCCTGCCATAAATTCGGCAAAAAAGTTTGTGCGGAAGGTGTGGAAACGCAGACGGAGCTGGATATCGTTCGGGTCGCGGGCTGCGATATGATTCAGGGCTATTATTTCTATCGACCGATGGAGCTGCAGGATTTTTATCAGCTGTTGCCGAAAATCGAATACAATGTTGATAAAATAGATGCCTATGAGCCGTACTGTTATGATATTTAATCGTCGATGCGATAAGAATGATATTGAACAGACAGAATCAAAATTTGAGAGGTTGCTTTCTTCGGAGGCAGCCTTTTGTTATGGAAAGAATTTTGAAGAACAATGCTGTACTCGGATTTCAAAATCGGATTATTAAACTTGATTCTGTGGATAAAATTCTTGAAAAGATAGGGCTTTTGAATTATAATGATATAAAAATGTGCGGATTAAAGGAGTAATATGAAATTTAGAAAAAGCGAGCGAATCGGAGCGATTGTAAAAATTCTTTCGGACAATCCGAATAAAATTTATACTTTGGGATATTTTACGGAGCTGTTTTCAACGGCAAAATCGACATTGAGCGAAGATATTGCGGTGGTCAAAAATGTATTTGAAAAGTTGGAGCTCGGCAAAATCATCACGATAGCCGGTGCGGCGGGCGGAATGAAGTTCATCCCTTACATTACGAAAGACAGAGCGATTGAAGAAATTCAAAAGCTGATCACGCTGATTACGGATGACGAGCGCAAATTGGTCGGCGGATTTTTATATCTCAATGACCTCGTATCGAGTCCGAATGTGGCGAAGGTGGTCGGCGATTTGTTTGCCAGCGTCATCGACTACAAAGAAGCGGACTGCGTGGTGACGATTGAGGCGAAAGGAATTCCGATTGGCGTCATGACCGCCAAGGCGATGAATCTGCCGTTGGTCGTCGTGCGAAAAAATGCGCGCATCACCGAAGGGCCGTCGCTTGCCATCAACTATATGTCGAGTACGAGCGGAAAAATTCAGAGCATGACTTTGCCTCGTCGCTCCATCAAGCGCGGTTCCAAAGTCATCTTGGTCGATGATTTTATGCGCGCGGGCGGAACTTTCAAAGGAATGGAAGATTTGATGCGTGAGTTTGATGCAAAGGTGATTGCCAAAGCCGTCTTTGTCGAATTGCAGACACCGAAGAAGGAAATGAGCGACTATTTCTCACTGATGACGCTCAAGGATACGCAGGAAATTGACATTGAAATCAGCCGAAACTTTCTGGAGCGATTTTAGAGAAGCGATAGGTTGAAAAATTTTATATCGAAAATGAATGCCGGAGTTTATCTTCGGCTTTTTTGTAAAAGCATATCTTTCGATCTCTTCTTTGCTGAAATCGGAAATTATGTTTTTGAAATGGAAATTATAAAGCTGAGATCGGAATTTTTTGTTGCTGAACGGAAACCGTATAGAAATAAAAATTTGTTTTATTTTTCGGGACGAAGGTTTTTCAGGCTTCATTTTTTTCTTGTGAATCGGAATTTATTCACTCAATCTTAATCAACTTATAGATTTTTGGATGCCATTGTCAATGATGACATCGTTTAAATATTATACAAAAGAAAAAATGGATATAAAAAACGAATCTGATTTGCTTATGATGAATCGATTGTTGGAAAAAATTCTTAAAAAATTTTTAGAAACAATTTCAGTCAAAAGTAGAATGATGCACAATATCATTGAGCGGTAATTAAATTTTGATGAAAGGATTGAGTTTGCATATAATATGTTTCAAAAAACAGGATATCGTTATCCGATTTTTAGCGAAAAATCATGAAACAAAGTTGCGTAAACCATTTCGCGCTTTGTCAAAAAAATACGATTTTCAAATAAAATTTCGTTTTTTGTATTGCAAAAATTGAAGCTTTATTGTACACTAAGGGCAAATCAATTTAGCATTACATAACAAAAGGAGAGTAGGCTATGCAAATAACAGACGTTAGGGTTAGAAAATTATCCGAAGAAGGAAAGATGAGAGGGATTGTTTCTGTTACTTTTGATGATGCCTTTGTTGTGCATGATATCAAAATCATTGAAGGGCATAACGGATTTTTCATCGCGATGCCGAGCAGAAAACTTGCCGAAGGAGAATTTCGGGATATTGCGCATCCTATCAACGCGACCATGCGATTGGATTTGCAAGAGCAGGTCATCAAAGCCTATGAAGCGGCTCGTGAAGCAAGTCGCTTAGAGAGTGAGCAGGAGGCGGGAGAGTCGCAAGTAGTGGAAGCGGCAACGGAAGAATAATTGATTTTAACTTGTGAATGCTGAAAATGTTCATCGTTGATGGACATTTTTTTTTGAAAAAAATCGGAAAGAGATTGGAAAATAAAACAACTTGATAAGACTTTGTAATTTCCGTTCGGGAAATTTGAATAAAAGCGGGAAAAGATTTGTGATTTTTGTTAAAAGTTTTGACGGTTCAAGTGATTTTTTCACTAATGATACAAAATCTTACAATCCCATTACAAAGCAGTGACAGAAATTGAAAAAAATTTTTATTGATGTTATTCTATAAAAAGGAAATGATTATTTTTCGCAGATTCGATTCGATATCTGTATTAAGAAACAATAGGAAAAGAATGAGGATTTAAGATGAAGAGAGTATTACTTATCGGCACGGCGCTTTTTTTAATGCAAAGCGGCTTCGTGTACGCCAATGAAAAAATTTCGGATGAGGTTTTTTCAAATCTGTCCGTCGTGCTGGATAATGAAACGGCAAAGAAGGAGACGCCGCCGGCAACGACGGAGCAACCGTCTTCAACGGATGAGACATCGGCGCCGACGCCGCAGATTCCGATTGACCCCAATGCCACTTTCAGCTCGAAGCTGGAATACAAAAGGGACAGAAACAGCTCCAATATGCTGATTAAACTCAGCGGTTTGGAGAATGCGAAAATTACGGAAAACGCGAATCAGATTTCGATTGAAATTCCCGATCAGGTGTTGGAGCAAAACGGATTGCTCTATGTGATGAGTCAGGATGTGGAGTTTAACGATCGGCTGATTGCGACGCATCATTTCATCGACGGCGATGGAGTCAACAATTTTACAATGAATTTAAGAGATAATGTAAGCTATACGATTGATAAAAACAGTTTTGGAATCAATATCGCTTTTACCAAAGGAGCGACTGCCATTCCGCGCGTAGTGATTGACCCGGGGCATGGCGGTCACGATCCGGGAACGACCAAAGGTGTGTCCAAGGTTCCGGAAAAAGCTTATGCGCTCAAAACATCTTTAATTTTGCGTGATATTTTGGTGCAAAAAGGGTATGATGTTGTTATGACTCGTGATTCGGATTTTTATCCGCAGCTCAAGGACAGAGCAAAGCTGGCGAATGATTTGGACGCGGATATTTTTATTTCGATTCATTACAATTCGGCGGGGAGCGCAAAACCGTCGGGCATTGAGACTTTGGTTTATCAATCGCCGGATAACAAAAGGCTGGCGACCTTCGTGCACAATCAGTTGATTGCCGAGACCGGTGTTATCAATCGGGGATTCAAGAGAGGAAATGAATATATCGTGCTCAACCGAACCAAAGTGCCGTCGATTTTAGTGGAACTCGGATTTTTGACGAATCCTTATGAGGCGAAGCGAATCAACGACGACAATTATCAGCACACTTTAGCCGGTGCGATTGCAACGGGAATCGATAAATATTTTGGGAGATAATTATGAAGAAAAACAATGAGCTTCGGGCGATAAAATTTACCCCATCCTGCATGAAATATGCGGAGGGCTCCGTATTGGTCGAATTCGGTGAAACGAAAGTGATATGTACGGCATCCTTTGAGGACAAGGTGCCGCCGTTTTTGAAAAATACGGGAACGGGATGGGTGAGTGCGGAATACTCGATGTTGCCTCGTTCAACACAGATTCGCAAAACGAGAGATTCGGTTCGCGGAAAGATTGACGGGCGCACCCATGAGATTCAGCGCCTGATCGGACGCTCTCTGCGCTCGATTATCGACCTGAAGGCATTGGGCGAAAAAACGATTTGGATAGATTGCGATGTGCTGCAGGCGGACGGCGGAACGAGAACCGCGGCGATTACGGGTGCATATATCGCATTGGCTTTGGCATGTCACAAATTGAAAAAAGAAAAGTTGATTAAGCGATTTCCGCTTTTTGATATGGTCAGCGCCGTCAGCGTCGGAATCGTCGAGAAAGAATTGATACTCGACCTTTGTTTTGAAGAAGATTCCAAAGCGCATGTGGATATGAATGTCGTGATGACGGGGAAGGGGCAATTTGTCGAAATTCAATCGACGGGCGAAGAAAAGCCTTTTGACCTTGAGCAGTTCAATCAGCTGTTGGCATTGGCTCAGGAAGGTTGTCAGGCGATTACGCAGGCGCAAAGAGAGGTGCTCGGCGAAGAAATATTGGCGCAGATTTATCCGCGACAGACTCTGGTCGTAAAGGAAAAAATAGAATATGACAACAGTCCGTATTTGGATGAGCAGGGGCGTTTGGAATTTGTCATCGCATCGTCGAATGAGCATAAAATCCGAGAGATTCAGGAAATTTTGGCGAAGCATAATATCAAATTGTTGTCGCTTGCGGATTTGGGGATTTTCGGATTGGAAATTGAAGAAAACGGAGCGACCTTTGAAGAAAATGCGATGATAAAAGCGAAAGCCGTCATGGAACTGACGGGCAAGATTGCGATTGCGGATGATTCGGGTTTGGCGGTCGATGCGTTGGACGGGGCGCCGGGTGTTTATTCCGCGCGCTATGCCGGTGAAGAATGTGACGATTATAAAAACAATAAATTGCTCAAGCAGAATCTGATGTCAATTCCTTTTGAGGACAGAACGGCGCGATTCATTTCGGTCATTGCGCTTGCGTTTCCGGACGGACGGGAGGGCTTCTATAAAGGAGTTTGCGAAGGAACGATCGGATTTAATGAAATCGGAGACAATGGCTTCGGATATGACCCGTTGTTCATTCCGCTCGGAAGCGAAAAAACTTTTGCACAGTTGACGAGCGAAGAAAAAAATAAGGTGAGCCATCGAGCGAGAGCCTTGAAGGTAATGAGTAAAAAGCTATCGGAAATAATAGGTGAGAGATGAAAAAACAAAAGATATTAGCAATTTTCTTTGCGGTGCAATTTGCTGTTCCGACAGCGGGGCATGCTCAGAATATGGATAGAGTGTTCGACGATTTGAATATTTTTGTCGAGCATTATGTCGCGCAGGAAACTCTGCCGCTCGGATTGGATCCCGCGGCATTGCCGGTTAATGCGATGATGACGACGGCGACTTACTCGGGGAAGACGGATATGTCCGTCGTGAGTTTGAACGCGCATGCGCAGCTCGGCAAAACTTATCGCTACGGCGCCTACGGTCCGGAGCAATTCGATTGTTCGGGACTGATTTATCATGTATTTTCGCTGTCGGGGAAAAAAGTTCCGCGAACTTCCCAAGCGCAGAGCGAGGCGGGAATTTCTGTGGCGAAGGAAAATTTGCAGGTGGGCGATATCGTATTCTTTGACACGAGACATACCGGCAATTTGAGCAATATTCGAATCGATACGGAGGACACTTTGTCCCTCTTCGGCACGGAGCAATCGCCGAGCAATGAATTTGCACCGAGCAAGGTGACCCACAGCGGAATCTATGTGGGCGAGGGGAAATTTATTCACGCATCTTCCGGCTCCGTGATGAAGGTGGTCGTGGAGAATTTGGATTCCAAATATTTTGCACAGCGCTATCTGTTTGCGAGAAGATACGAGTAACCTAAGAGGAGTTTTATGAAGATTTTATTTACATCCTTGAATTCTAAATTCATCCATTCGAATTTGGCGATAAAATATTTGTCCAAATGTATGGATTCCTTGGATGTTGCAACGAAAGAATATACGATAAATGAAGATGTGGAAGAAATATTTTACGATATAATTCGCAAAGGCTACGATGTTGTAGCCTTTTCGTGTTATATATGGAATATCGAAAGAACGCTCAAAATCGCGCAAAATATTAAAAAAGCCTCGCCGAAAACTTTGATTCTGCTCGGGGGACCCGAAGTGAGCTATGAGGTTTCGGATTTTATGATGAAAAATCCGTTCGTCGATATGGTCGTCTCGGGCGAAGGGGAGCAGGCATTTTCGGACTTGGGAAAAATCATGGCAAAAGAGAATTCGGCGCAGAGTCGGATGCAAACGGATGCGGAGAAAAAATCGCCGGAGCATTTTGTACGCGTGAATCGTGAAAAGCTGCTGGCGATTCCGAATCTGTTTTTCCGAGCGGGCGAAGAAGTTTGTAATGATGCCACGCCGGAAGAACTGGAAGAAGCGATGGTGACGCGTGACCTTTCCGTCGTGCCGTATGCATACGATGGCGAGAGCGAGGAGATGATTCGAAACAAAATCGTCTATTATGAAACATCGCGCGGCTGTACCTTCAACTGCTCGTACTGCCTGTCCGCTACGAGCAAGGGCATCCGATATTTTGAAGAGGACAGAGTTTATGCCGAGCTTAAAAAATTGGTGGCACTCGGTGCGGAGCAAATCAAATTCGTGGACAGGACTTTCAACGCCGACAGCAAGCGGGCGACTCGATTGGTCGAATATTTGATGTCGATTGACGACGGCAAAATCAATTTTCATTTTGAAATCACCGCCTATCTTCTTCAGCGTGAATTGCTCGATATCATTAAGACGGCGCGTGTGGGACTTTTTCAATTTGAAATCGGCGTACAGACGACCAATGAAAAAACATTGTTGGCGATTCATCGGGGCAATCAATTTGAGAAATTGAAAGAAAATGTGCGCGAGATAAAGAGTTTCGGCAATATTCATCAGCATTTGGACCTGATAGCCGGACTTCCTTACGAGAAGTTGCCGCGCTTTATTCATTCTTTCAACGATGTGTTTGATTTGGAGCCGCAAGCTTTGCAATTGGGATTTTTGAAATTGCTCAAAGGGAGCCCGATTTATTATCAGATTGAGCAATTCGGCTATGTGTATCGCGACTATCCGCCCTATGAAGTGATTTCGAATCATTATATTTCGGCGGAGGAATTGATTGAGCTCAAGGAAGTTGAGAATGTGCTCGATCGTTACTATAATAAAGGAAGATATGCCAACAGCATTTCATATCTCTACCGTTTCTTCAAAGGCAGGGGTTATGATTTGTTCAAAAAATTGTCGGATATCGTGCTTCATCATCCCATCGATTTGACGAAGAAGAATGAGGAATTCTACGCGCTCTTTCTGTTGGCGCAGGAGATTGGCGATTCCTTTGATGCGGATTTTTTCACCGAGCTGTTAAGGCTGGACTATCTGTTGATGGGAAGAAATCTGAATGTGCCGGATTTTTTGAAAGCGCCCAAACTGGCAAGCAAAGAAGAAGTTTTCGACATGCTCAAAAACGAGGAGACGCTTTCGGAATTGCAATTCGCGGAATCCGTTTCGCCGAAAGAAGCTTTCAAAAAAATCCAATGGTCCAATTTTGAATATGATGTGTTAAAATATAAGGATGAGAAGACCATTGAAAAAAGGGAGAATGTGGTCATCATCAACTATGATTATAAACGAAAGGGCGACGAGAGCTTCGTCGCTGTCGGGAGGGATTATGAAGTCAAGTATGGATAAATACTTTTTGGAGTTGACGGATAAATTGGCATTTTTGCAGATTGAGGAGAATACGCTGAAAGGTTTCGGCAAGGTACCGAGCGATTTTTCGATTCCGATTTTTGTAGAGGACATCAAAGGGCAGGCGACCGGAACGGACGGCTTTTCGACGGAGCAAATTGCATCGGCGATTTTGTACCTGCTCGGAATAGACGGGAATTTCAGATTTAACAAGGAGTATCGGGAGTTTTTGAAAAATGCGGTCGATCGACCGGAGTCTTTTGCGAGCGACCTTGCGATGAAAAAGTACGAGCTTAAATCCTACAAGGATGCGATGGTATATTTTCGAGCGGCGATGTGGCTCAAAGAGGATGAACTCTATCCATTCTTCAACTATGGACAGATTGCATTGGAATTCAGTCTCAATACGAATGATAAGGAGTTGGAGAAAGATTTGGTGCAGGAGGCGGCACATGCTTTCGAGCAGGTGCTCGATTTGGATGAAAAGGAGCCGCTTGCAAATTTCCAGCTCGGTTTGATTCTGCGAGAGAAAGGGGAGCTTCAAAAGGCGCTTTCCTATCTCAAAAAAGCGACGGATTACGGCGACAGTGAAGTCAAAGAGAAGGCACAGTTGCTGGTTCACGATATTGAAATGTATGAGAGTTTGGCGAATGCGGAAGAAAAGATTGCGCAGGGGCAATACGAAGCGGCATTGGCGGAGCTGGATGGCAAAAAAACGGACGGGCTGATATTGGAGCTTCGTTATCAGATTCTGTTTGCCAAAGGATTTTGCTACAAGGCGCTCGGCAATTTTGAAGAAGCGATAAAGATTTATTCGGACGCGCTCGCGATTCACAATCAGGATACTTTGTTGCTCGCGGAGCTCGGCGTGTGCTACGCTTATCTGGGCGAATATGAGCAGTCGCTCGAATTTTATTTAGCGGCGCTTGAGATTGAAAAGGATTCGGTTGGCTTGCTCAACAATATCGCCATCTTGTATTTGAATTTGAACGATATCGCGAAGGCGAAAGAATATATCGGCTATGCCAAAGAGCTGGCGAGCGACGATGAAATTGTCGATGCGACCATTTTGCGCATTCGCCAAGCGGAAGAGGGAGAAAAATAATGGATGAATTGGGTCGCGTGATTGCGATTGAAGACGATTATGCCGTCGTCAATATCAAAAGACGCTCGGCTTGCGGCAGCTGCAAAGCCTGCGAGATGGGAAAATCCGGTAAAGACGAAATCAATATCTCGGTAAAGAATGAGCTCGGCGCGGTCGTGGGCGACGATGTTCGCATCGAGATGCAGACGCCGGATATTCTGATGGCGGCGTTCTTGGTATATATGATTCCGCTGTTGGCATTGCTCGCCGGAATTCTGCTCATGTATTTTGCCGCACAGTTCTACAAAAATATCAGCGAGTGGATGATGCTCGGCAGCGGATTGCTCTGTCTTTGCATCAGTCTGCTCTTTGTTCGACAAAAGGATAAAAAGCTTCGGGAAACAAAGACATTTGAGCCGAAAATGATACAGGTTGTCAAGACGCTTCTGTAAAAGATGCTCGGTGCAACTTCTGCAAATTTGCAGAAGTAGATGTTTTCGGGCAAAAGTTTTGCATGCAATTCTATTTGAATGAGCCTGATAAAACAAAGCGGTTCAAGTTCTTGCAGATAGTGTAAAATAGTTGTGGGAGTTTTAGAAAAGAAATAGAGATTAGCTCCAAT
>JAUNKE010000028.1 GCA_030532905.1 Peptostreptococcaceae bacterium | reverse complement strand
CTTTAATTCCGTAACATAATTTGTGAATTTGTCAAGAGTTTCTACGATTTTTTCTTGAATTTCCAAAGGAGGAATTGGAATATGAATCTGCGAATAACTAGATATCCATATTCTTTTATGTTCTGTAACATCAAATTTTATTGTTTGTATATAATGGTAACAATATCTTAGGCTAATATCTTTATCTTTTGGTTTTAAAATTTTCATGGCAGAGGATTTTACTTTAAATCCAAAATCTACCCAATGGTTACCTGTTGTAAAATCATCGAATATAATAACCGGATTCCTTTTGCTTGCTGGATAAATCCCATGACTTTCATTCGTATAACCTAAAATAAAAGTTTGCCCTGCAGTCAAAACAGGTGTTGAAAATGAATCATTATAATCAGTTGAATCAACAATATATTTTGTGGGTTGCTCATAATCCAACAAATCTCCCAACTTTTTCCATTCGACCTTTACTCCTTTGAGCATTTCTTCTATTTTAGTCAATCTTCCCACCCCCTTTTTTTTACAACGCTTTCTATCTTTTTTATCTCTTCCAAATAATCTTTTTCAACTTGAGTAAGAGTTTTAGAACTATATTTTTTGTATTCTTTTTCAACTTTTTCTATCATTTGCTCTTTTGAAACTCTCCCATTGTCCGTTAAAACATCTTCACCCGTAGCTTGCAAAATTTTATCAATATGAGATAACCAATCTTTCATAGTCATCGGTATTTCTTTTGTCGCTTGTCTCTCTGCAAAGTCCAAATATCCCGAAACCAAATTATTTAAACTTTTAAGTTCTTTTTCTGTCAAATAATTTTTTGCAATTTTTGCTTCGCCTATCGTCGGCAAGTCTCCCTTAAATATTTTTAAACCCATAAAATCTTTTTCGCTATCTACTCGATAATAAATCAATTCGCTCGCTGTATGATGATGGACTGCATAGTGCATTTTGTTTTGAACCGTCGCAAAAAACAGTTTCGCCTCTGTACTGTTTTTGTTATAATCCACACTGGTCGCAAACAAATCCAGCACTTGGCGATAGAATACTTTTTCGCTGGATCGGATATCCCGAATTCTATCCAAAAGTTCTTTGAAATAGTTTCCTCCACCCAAATTCTTTAATCTATCATCATCCATTGCAAACCCTTTTATAAGATATTCTTTGAGAATGGTGGTTGCATAATTTCTAAATTGAATGCCACGAACAGAGCGAACTCGATAACCTATTGCTAATATCATATCGAGCGAATAATAAGCTACCTTTTGAGTTTGGAATTTGTCTGGCATTGCGCCATGAGGAGTGGTTGTCAACTTATAGTTTACAACCACTTTTTCGTCAAGTTCTCCATCTGCAAATATGGATTTAATATGTTTGCTTATGTTTTGTTTTGTAGTTTGAAAAAGCTCAGCAATTTCAATCTGATTGAGCCATACTGTTCCATTTTCTTTTTGAAGATTTATCCTTGCTTTACCATCTTCCGTATTATAAATGATGATTTCATTATTCATCTTCAAGCTCCTTTACAATCTCATTGATGGCTGCTCTTAATCTATCAATTTTTGTAACGGTCTCTTCTATTTCTTTGTTTAAAAGTACTATATCAATTACTTCGCGCGTATCTTCTTTTTCCACATAAGTCGATACCGATAGATTATAATCGTTCTCTGCAATCTCATCGTTATCAACAAGTCTTGAAAAGTGTGGTTCGTCAGTCTTTTGCATAAATGATGCAACGACTTTTTCGATATTCTTATCTTCTAAAATATTATTGTTGGTTTCTTTTTTGAATTCTTTACTTGCATCGATAAACTGCGTTTTGTTTTCCGTTTTATTTTTTGCCATCACTAGAATACAAGTCGCGATGGATGTCCCAAAAAATAAGTTATCCGGCAATGCAATAACACATTCGACAAAGTTATTATCTACCAAATATTTACGAATGGTTCTTTCCGCACCTTTTCGGTAGAAAATCCCCGGAAAGCAAACAATTGCCGCCCGCCCTTTGCTCGATAGATGACTTAAAGAATGCATGATAAAGGCAAAATCGGCATAAGATTTCGGCGCCAATTTGCCCGCCGGTGCAAATCGTTCATCGTTGATGAGTGTAGGATCTGCATCCCCGACCCATTTGATAGAGTACGGAGGATTTGAAACGATAACATCAAAAGGTTTTTCATGATTGTGTAAAGGTTGAAGTAATGTATCACCACGCTTGATGGAAAAATTATTGTAATTTACATTGTGTAAAAACATGTTCATACGAGCCAAGTTAAAGTTGGTCATATTGATTTCCTGTCCGAAAAATCCTTCATCTATAATATGCTCTTCAAATTGCTTTTTCATTTGAAGAAGCAAAGATCCGCTGCCGCATGTAGGATCGTAGGCTTTGTTTATACGCTTTTTACCTTCCGTAACAAGCCTTGCCAAAAGCTTTGATACGGTTTGTGGCGTAAAAAATTCTCCACCGGATTTACCTGCATTACTTGCATAATTAGAAATCAAATACTCGTAAGCATCTCCAAACGCATCAATCTCATTCTCCCTAAAATTTCCAAAGTTGATTCCTGCAATCCCCTCAAGAATCCTTGTCAATCGCTCGTTTTTTTCTTTAACCGAGCCGCCTAAACGATTACTTGTCGTGTCCACATCCTCAAACAATCCTTTGATATCGTCTTCGGAATTAAAACCGATAGCACTCGCTTCGATCGATTTAAAGATATTCGCTAAATCGGTATTTAGGTTCTCGTTTTTTCGAGCTGTCTTCACCACATTGACAAACAACTGACTAGGTAATATAAAAAAGCCTTTTTCTTCTACCGTATTGGGTTTAAAATCCTGTTCTGCTTCTTCATCCGTAATTTTTGCATAATCAAATTCCAAATCACCGGCTTCATGCTCTGCTAAATTAAAAAACTCTGTCATATTTTCTGAAATAAATCGGTAAAACAGGATTCCCAAAATATATTGCTTAAAATCCCATCCATCTACTGCACCGCGAACTTCATCTGCAATTGCCCATATCTTGCGGTGTAACTCCGCTCGCTGAATTCCTCCGTTCGATTGCCCCGTATTGTCTGCCATAATGCTTCCCTCTCCTTTATTAAAAATTTTTCATATTATTACTTCAATGGATTATATAGTGTTGACCTTATTTTTTATTTTCTTACTGTTTCTATTATATTACAAAAAATCTCTTAGGTGAATAGATAAATTGAATTTCAATTACATGTAAATCACAGTTTGGATTTTGTGGATTTTACTGTTCCACACGAACGCCGCAACGCAGGATTACAAAGCCAAGCAAATTTTTGAGACAGCTATTTTTCTGTCCCTATGGGACAGCGGAACGGTGGGATCACCGTTCCCTACAACGAGGTAATCACAGTCTTCGTATTTAAAATAAAAATTTCCGGTAGATTTCAATGTATGGGTTGAGGAGATATGAAACGACCGTAGGGAGATTGTATGTCCGTAACCTACTGTCACCGTTCCCTACAAGGGATGAATCAAAGAATGGTGGGATTCTAGACCTAACCCGATTTTCAAGCAAAGAGATTTACCTGTCCCGTTGGGACAGCGGAACGGTGGGGTCACCGTTCCCTACAAAGTGAAAATCAAAGTTTCCGTATCCTAATAAAATCCCCCTTAAAAAGCACAAAACGACAGCAAGACTCGCTGTCGTTTTGTTGAAAGGGTTTTAAGTTGTTTGCATCTTTGAATTCCTTGCGTATTACGCATGCCTATTGGCAAGGTTTTCGCATTTCAGCATTTTGTGACTCAGCAGGCAATACTCTTTGTTTTTTTGACATCCAAGGTGTCGGCTGCCAAAGAGCATTGCTCCGATTTTGCATTGTTCACAAAATACCGCTGTGATATTTGAATTCATATTCCGGATTTTAAATCAAAATCCGTTTTGAAGATTTCTTTCGTTGATTGGATTTAGCCAACCATTCGGTAAATCATTTCTGCAACTTCGGCTCTGGTTGCATTGTCTTTCGGTGCAAAGCGATTGTTTTCTTTGCCACCGACAATACCGGCTTTTTGCATCATCATTACCGATTCTTTTGCCCAAGGGCTGATTTTGTTCTGGTCTGCAAATGGTTTTTCATCCATTTTGCTTTCCAATTTGATTTTATTGTTGTATCGACTGTAGCTGAGCAGCATTGCCGCCATTTCTTCTCTTGTGATGAAAGCATTCGGTCTGAACTCTTTGCCGTAGCCTTTTGCAATATTGTTTGCAGTCGCCCATGCAATGGAGTGGTAGTACCATGTGCCTTTTTTCACATCGCTGAATGTCATACCTTCTTGCTCTTCGATATTTATTCCGTCAATTCGCGCAAGAATCGCCACAAATTCGGCTCTCGTTATTTTGTCATTCGGTCCGAAATGATTTTCGGCTCTACCTTTGAGCAATCCTTTTTGTGCAAGCGCTTGAATTGCTTTCGCATACCATTTGTCCGTTGCGACATCGACAAATCCTTCCGGTTTTTTATCTTCCGCTTGTCCGAGCGGCGTTTTGTTGTCGTTTATCGTTGTCTCATTCTTTTGACCGGTGCCGGTTGTACCGCCTCCACCACCGCCGGTGCCGCCTGAGCCACCCGGAGGATTCCATTTGTCAGAGCCTTCTTCTTTGGTGTAGTCGTTGGTGTAATGCCATACGATTTCGTCTCTATCTTTTAGCGTATATTCATTTAGTCCTAATAGTGGATGTGTTCCATTGACCATATACATCCATCCGCTATTCGGCCCGTTGTCGAACTCGCCGAACCATTTTCCGTCAACCGGTGATTTAATAGTACTTACATAGTTTCCGCTTGGATTTTGGAATTCGATATTGTGCTCATTCAATGCTTTTTCAAACACATATCTCACTTTGCTGTTCTCCGGAATGGTGTATCGGGTTCGACTAATCCAGATTTGCTCAGCGGTTCCGCCGCGCTCAATGGATTTTAGCGTAAAGTGAACGCTGATGTTGGATGGAGAACTTCCTCCTCCTCCACCGCCGCCACCGGAGCCGCCGCCTGATTTTTCTTTCAATGCTGCAATCGCCGCTTCAAGCGCTTTGGCTTGTTCATCAAGCTGAGCTTGGGTTGCAGACGGATTTTGTAGCAGAGTTTCAGCTTTTGCCAACTCCTCTTCCAACTTTTTAACGCCCGCTTCTTCATATTTTGCTTTGTCGGCAAGTTTTGTTTTTGCTTTCTCAATTTGTTCTTGCAATGCTTTGCTGTCGAGTTTTTTCTTTAGTCCCGCTTTTGCATTTTTCAAATCGACAAGCGCTTGGTTAATTTGGTCTTGCGATGCGTTGTCGTCATCCGCTACTTTTTTTGCCTCCGCGAGTGCCTTTTCAAAATTCTCGTAGCTCTCCTCGGTGTATTCATCCTTGATTGGCATATCTTTTTCGATATCTTCAATCAGTTTTTTAAGAGCCTCTTTATCTACCGGATTTTGCGGATTGGCATCGACGATTTTAACAGCCGTTTTCACTGCCAATTCCGTTGCCGGATTGCTTTGCTCGACGCCGTTTGGCAAATCAAATGTTCCAACAGCCTTATACTCGCCTACTTTGTCCTTATCATAATTTTCGAGCATCCAGCTTAATGTAACGCTGTGGAAATTTCCTTTGTTGTCTTTGATAAGGGTAGTCTTTGGAAGTTTTGCTATCGCCGCTGCTTCTTCCGTTCCCTTTTCAACTTCGATCGGTAAAATCTCCTGAATACTGTCGATGATGGTTGCTCCATCTTCAACGATGACTTTTACCCAAATCGGCTGTTTTGCGCCTTGTACGCCTGCCGGTAATTCATATTGTGCCGTAAACAGATATTCGCCCGCTTTTGCCCCGTCATAGCTTGGCTCGGAATCCGCCCATGTCAAATCGACTTCGACCTTGGTTTTGTCGGACAGGTTCAGCGTCGCTTTTGCCGGCAATGCAATCTCTTCTCGTTTTGTGCCGAAAGGTACGACGATGTCGTCAATCTTGTCGATGCTTTCGATAGTGAGTGCGTCTTTGTCAATAGGTCGCTTCGGCGTTCCGCGATAGTCAAACACTCTGTTTTTGTCTTCACTCATGTTGAAATAAGTGATGAGTGCACGCAATCCCTGCTCGGTTGCCATATCAAAACCGATATCTTTTCCGATTTGCCATCGTAGTAGCGGCTGATTCGGCACATCATACAATTTCATTGCATGTAGGAAGGTATTCTTTCCTTTTACAAATTGCGGATCGTTGAGATAATCGGAGTCAATGCTCCAAAGTCCGCCGGCAACCATCACGAGGCTGTTTATATTTCCGGGATGAGCAGTCAAATCCCCGTTTTCCAATTGATTTTTTGAAATGGTATCCATCGCTGAGCCGATCGCCTCACGAACTTCGACTCGGTCATAATAAGGTGCCAATGCATAAATCGCACTTCCTGTTGTATCGTACGGAAGATCAAATTCATTCCATAGACCGTCTTTTCCTTGCGATGAAAGCAATTTGTCAATCAATTCATCAATTTCTTTGCTTGTATCCGTTTTGTAATCATCGGATGATAACGCCCAAAGTTTCGGTGCAATTACCCATACACTTGAGCCTTCGCCCGCGTTTACCAATTTTTCGACCACATTGTGTCCATAGTAGTTTTCAGGGTCTATTCCGGCTGCTCGAAGTGCGAGTACAGATTTTAGAAGTAATCCCGTATTATCAACTAATTCGCCGTCTTTTATCAAATTCTCTTTGATAAATTCCAAATCTTTCGGCTTGATTTCTTTGCCGACACTTCCGAGTTCCGCAATCTTCCACCAATCCTTCGTTGCTTCTCTGGATGCATATTCTTCAATGATGACATCTTGTTTTTGTTTCGCCCATTGTAATACTTCATCCAAACTTGGCGGTGTTGTCGGGTCTTTTACGATGACTTTTGCCGTAACTTGCGGTTTGTTTCCGCTGACATTCGCCGGTAAATCG
This sequence comes from Peptostreptococcaceae bacterium, assembly GCA_030532905.1. GTDB lineage: Bacteria > Bacillota > Clostridia > Peptostreptococcales > Filifactoraceae > JAUNKE01. The sequence continues at coordinate 25,185 of JAUNKE010000028.1, read as the reverse complement.
TATCTTGCCTCAAAGATATACTCGCCGCCTTTTTCCGCATCGTATGGCGGAGCAGCATCATCCCAAGTCAATGTCAAATCCGTTTTGCTGTTGTCACTCAGCGTTGCGCTTACCTTGCTCGGCAACGGAAGTTTTGCACGCTCGGTTCCTTTCTCCACTTGAATGTCTTGGATTTTATCAATGTCTCGGATGCTGAGGCCCGGATTTGTCTCGTCGGTTACTTCAACGATTGCGTAAGGTCTGGAAATTCGGTTGACGCCATTTTCAATTTTCTGTGCTGAAAGATGGTATGTTCCCTTTTGAGCAAAGGTGACTTTAAATTCACCGGCATCGTTGGAGATGATTTCTTTGCCGGCTTTATCTTTCAGAACAACCGTGTCGTTGAGTAAGGTCGCATCTTTGAAAGGCGTTCTTGCACCCGGCTTTGAGTCTTTCATATTCCATTCTTGATGGAGCAATTTCACGCTTAACTCTTTGCCGGCTTTTACCTGATATTGCGGTTTTTCAAAATATACATAGCCGTCGGATTCGTTCCAATCCTGCGTTACATAGATGATTACCGCATCGCCGTCTTTAATTTCATAATATCCCGCTCCCTTATCCGCTAAAGTATCGTTGACCGCAAACATAAAGCTTGCATTGTTTCCATACTTAGTCTTTGGGTTGAGGGAATCGATAACCTTCATCCAGTTCCCGTCTTTATCGAAATCCAGAACAGTCTGTTTTGAAGTGTCCTTTCCTTTGGCTTGAAGCAGATTTTTTACCGCCAAGAAAGCATTCGGATTTTTGAATGTGATATCTTCGTAATAGTCAACGCCTTTTTTCACCTTGAGCGAATCAATTTTCACTTGGGTAGGCTTATAAAGCGTCTCATTGACATCTTCAATGCGTACGCTGACCATAATCGGCTTGATGTCAAAGCTGACTTCATCCTTCGTGCTCGGCTGATTTTTCAATCTTGCGCTAAGCACAACGGTTCCGCTTCCGATTGCGGTCACTTCGCCCGTTTTTTCTTCAAGGCTCAAAAGCTCCTTATCAAATTCGACTACGATATCTTTGTTCGGCAACATGATATCCTGTCCGCGATATTGAACTTTGACCTTTGTTTTTTCGCCGAGTTTAAGCTCGGTTTTTTCGGCTTGAACTTGAATTTCTTTGTTGTAGTTTGCATCTTCATATTCGACGCTTACCGTTGTATCTTCAGTTATCTTGAAGCTATATTTGTAAAGCACTCCGTCTTTGGTCGGTTGTACTTCTTTGTTGTTGAGCAACAATTTTTTTAAAGTCTTGTTCGCCGGCGGAGTAACGGTGATTTGTACCTCGGTATTCGCTTCCAACTCGCCCGCTTTCGGCTCGGAAGTCAATCCTACACCATCGAGCTTCAATTTGAATTTTTGGTCAGTCGGAGCATATTCAAAAACAACTTCTTCTTTGTCATTTGTCAAAGTTCTCTTGACGGATGCCGGCTTGTTGTAGCCTGCGATGTCCGGCGCGTCAAATGTCCACTCGCTATTTTTTGCAAAATAGTTTCCGATAACAGCTAGTGTCGTTTCTTTGTCAGAGTAAACTTTGTAACTTGCGTACGGATTTTTGTAATCCATCAACAATTTGTTGTCGCCATCGCCAATCGTCGGTTTATGTGTTGCATATTCTCCAAAATTCGTCACGATTTTTTTGTTTATACCAACCGCTTGGATGGACGGCATCGTGTCGATTTCTTTCTTGGTCGCCTTGTTGACATACTTGATGCTCACTTCGACCGGATTCACGACTCCGCGTGTATTTTCTATCGTCGCCTTTCCACTTTCATCTTTTACTCTTGTAAAAGCAAGCTCTTTTTTGGCATCGTCGGCAAAGGTTCTGTAGAACAATCCGTTCTTGCCTTCCTTGCCCGCCTTGTTGAGATTTAATTTCTCAATATTTTTCGGCAGAGTAATTTCCTGCACCTTCGTTAACGCAAATGCCGAAGTCTGAATCTCTTTTAATCCTTCCGGCAAGTTGATTTTTTCGAGTGTACTGCTATGGAATGCACTTTCACCGATTATTTGAACGGTATTCGGCAATTGGATTTCTTTTATCGCCGTATCATAGAAAGCATCCTGTCCCACGATTTCAAGTTGAGAATTCGGGGCAAAATTCACCGTTGCAAGCTGTTTGCACATTCGGAATCCGCCGTTGATTTCTTTGACGCTCGAAGGAATCTTGACTTCTGTAAAAGTATTTCCTTGGAATGCCATAGATTCTACGGTCTCCAAACCTTCCGGAAGAGTCAGTTTCGTAATCGGTTTATTCAACTTGCTTGAACTTGCGGTAGTCGAATACATAAATGCTTTTTCACCGATTTTTTTGACGGCAATTCCGTCAATCTGTGCCGGAATTTCCAATTCTTGCGGAACATCTTTATTTTTGTATCCGATAATGGTTTGCGTTGCCTTGTCAAACTCAAACGGACTCTCAACCGTTTTTTTAAGTTCCAATTTTACCACATGGGTGCTTGGCTCAGCAGTTACTGTAAAATCTTTGGTCAATTTTTCGTAACCGTCTTTGCTCGCTTGAACCGTATATTCGCCGGCTTTTAATTTATATACATCCTTATCCGCCGCAATCGCATCGCTCTTTCCTTTTTCGGTCACGAGCAATTGAGCATCTTTTGCCTCAGCCGGTGTGATGTCAAAAGTTACATCGTAAGCCTTGTCATTGCTTGGCGGTTTTACAATATCCGAATAATCATGGATTTGCTTTTTATTTTGCTTATAGAGCTGATAATCAATCAAAGCGGTAAGTGCCGCTCTCGTATAGAGAGAATCCGCTGTTGCTTTATCGCCATGCTTCATCGCAAATCCGTCTTTGGTTTCAAAAGTATATAGTCCGTCCACCAAGGATTTTCCATTCTTGATGCATCGCACATCGGTATGCGGGTCAATGCCGAGATAGACCAAACCTTCTACAATTGCTGCTTGATTATGAGAATGATAAGGTAATGCCAACTGTATGTTTTGTCCAAACGGAGCAATCGTACCGTCATTCTTCATCGATTGATGCAATTTCGCTAAGAAAGCATCGATTGTTTTTACCGTTTCCGCATCCTTCGCCTTGTAGTATGGCGCCAATGCCATCATCGCCGAGCCGACATCGGAAAGCATATATTGCCCCTGTCCGTCCTGTCGAAACTCTTTCATCTGCAAAACTTTGGACTTAAAAGTTTCTTTGGATTCCGGATGGCTCGGATTGGTCTTATAATCCGCGGAATTTAAGATAAGCAGCGAGTTGATGTGAACAACCTTTGAATTGAGGCTTTCTTTTTCCGTAATTCCATCAATCAAATTATGTCCATCCACATTTTGCAAATTCTCTCCGCCTGCCATCAAGTTAAAGTAGAGAGTCACATCGCGTCGAGGCGTCAATTTGTAGTTTTTCTTTACAACTTCCGCTTTGTTCTGTGCAACTTGTGCTGAAACATCTCTATCGTCGTATTTTTTCAAGACATAGGCTTGAAGATCGGCTTTATCTACAAATTTTTCAATCGTATCTTGGATTTTTTCATCCGTCGATTTTCCGAATGAGTATTGGAAAATATTGCTGCCGTCCTGCTGCTTCAATTTATAGGATGCGAGCGCAAAGAACATTTCATCGGTCTTGATATCGCCCGCTTGAAGCATACTCACCAATTGATTTCCGTCTTTGCTGGTATATTTTGCATCGAAAATATCTTCGCCCAGCAAGTTGAGAGCCGTTACTAGATTCGGAATATAATCCGCTTTTTTGCTCAACTCATCTCCGGTTTTTGATTGAATGAGTTTTTCGATATTTTTTGCATAGTTGCTTTGCGCAGTTTTTTCATCCAGCAAGGTAATCGCACCGGCAAAATAAATATGCTTATCTTCCGGCTTTATATCTTTGCCCGGTTGGAACAAGGTATAAGCTAACAATTTTTCTCGAATGTGCTTAGCTTTTTCCGCACTGAGAGATGCTTTCGTCCCATACGCCGCAATAACTACCCATGCACTTGAATTTGGACTGTTATATCTGCTGTTAGCCGCCTTGTTGATTTCTTCCATCACCTTGGCGATATTTTCTTTTTCTTTGCCATTGCCCAGCGTTATGGATGCCAATACCGCCTTATACGCTTGGAATGGACGAGCATCCGGTTTTATTTTTCCTTCCAACGCTTTAATCTGTGCATCCGACAATTCTTCGCCCATACGCTTGAGAATATATGCGGATTCCTCCTTGATTGCCGCATTTGCTTTTTCACGCGCAACAATCTCTTCATAGGTTTTGTCGATCCAGAGTTTTCCTTCTTCGGTATTGCTCGGCGGTTTTACTTCCCCGAATTTGAACAGACTCTTGCCTGCAAATTGCTTATCATTGTAGAGTTTATCGGTTCTGACAATCGCCAAGGTGCCGATTTCCTCGATGGACGGATCGATTTTTTTATCCAAATAATTTCGCTTGAATCCGTTTTGCGTTCCGATATAAAAATCCATCAACGCTTTATATGGAGAAGGATTGCCCAGCTTGTTCCATTTTTCAGTTACTCGATAGGAAATCAATCCATTCGGATCTTTGGAGCGATTCGACATCGCCAATACCAATTCCGCCGTTGCGAAATAATCTTCTTTGCTCGCCGGAAGACCGCCACCATCGTGCATTTGGTTGGCAAGATAATCTTCGACCTTGTTCCACTCCTTGGAGAAGAATTCCCATTCCACAAAATTATAGACTCTCGCTGTGCGTATCACTTTCTCGATATCGCTGCCCTCGCCGAAACTTCCGTCTGCATTTTGCTTTGCCTTGAGTGCGGCTTGGACTTTTTTGACATCCCAAGAAGTGCCCGCCGGCAGTTTAAAATCGCCTGCTTTGACGATGGCAATCGCGTAAATCATATCGTCGATGGATGCGTTGAGCACATCTCTTTTCGCCACTTCGGCAATCAGGTTTCTGCCCCAAGCCGCATAAGGATTTTCGCCCGATGCGAGCACCGCCAAAATCACTTCATGATACTGTGCTAAACTGCTTGATTCTTTGAGCGCGGCAACTTTCGAGCGTGCAGTGTTTTTGTATGCCGCCGGCACATCGACGCCCGTATTGTAAAGCATCGCTGCCAAGTATCCCGACATATTCTTTTTGTCGATTTTTGTCAGCAAATCTCCGGCTGTGTCGGCAGCTTTCTTTTTCTCGCCTTCATACCCCCACCAGAAATTGTCGATTTGATAGACGAATTTGATATTCTCGTCGCGCTCCAACTTGTATTCGTTAACCCCGAGATCAGGCATATAATATTTCTTCTTCTCGGTATCCCAAACATGGTAGGTCCAGCCGCTCAAATCGCCGTATTCTTTTTCGGTCAAGCCATGCAGACTGTTCAAGTAATTATCGCCCGTAAAGCCATATTTTACATTGTGCTTTTTGCAATAATCCAGAATCATCTCCCGAACGGTTTGCCCTTTTTTCATCACAATTTTTTCGTCTTTTGTAAACTGCTCCCCTAAAAGCACTCCGCGATGAGACTGTCCGTTCACCGTCAGCGTTACAGTGACCGTATCGTTCTGCGTTTGTGCAAAACTTGATGTCGGGAACAATCCCGCAACCATCAGAACGACCATGTAAAGCGACAGGATTTTCTTGATACTTTGTATCCTGTTTTTCGTAAACATATTACCTCCTAAATTTTCATCTCAAAATCAAAACACCCGATTCTTCGACACACCTCCTAATCCTAAAACTTTTCCCCGTTGAACTCTTCTTTTCTTCACTTTCAGGCAAACAAAAAACTCCCGAGATTCGAGAGTTTATAAATGCGTTGACAAACACATTGATTCCTTTGCCAAACGAAATATTTTTGCCATACTCTCCAACCCAGAATAAGTCAACATCATTGGCAGGTCTTCCGGCTTAGAGTCATCCTTTGAACGCCTTCCCATCTTTCGACAGTGGCATCTGTTCATCGTCATCATTACGGCAAAGGTAGCTGCGTGGGAATTTCACCCAACTTCTCTATTAAAAGCATAGCTTACCAATCATTTTGTTATATCTAAAATGTACCATTGTAAAAACCTTTTGTCAATAACAGACAAGTGTATGAACTTGTTAAATATCCGTTAGATTTCAAAATTTTTTATCCGAAATTTATTCCTCTTTCACGAATTTTTTATCAAAATCGGATATCCGATTGAAATTCTATTGCAAAAGCCCGTACTTCACTTTGACCCGCTCGATTTTTTCAATCATCGGCTTGGATAAAAACCATAGAAAAAATACGGTCGCAAATGCAAAAATCAAATCAAAGGGCAGCCCTTGAATGTATGCTATCAAAAACATCTCGCGCGTCGGTCTGGGTTGGTACATCAGCACCGATGCGGGATTCATCAAACCGCCATAGATAAAGAGCACGGCAAAAGCACCGAAGGCACAGAGCGAGCCCGTCGTCTTTCGCAGCCAACCCTTTTTGTATAGGATGCCCGCCAAAAAACCGATAATACCGAGTGCAAACATCTGCCAAGGTGTCCACGGTCCTTGTCCGACAAACATATTGGACACGAACATCGTCGTAGCGCCCGTCAAAAATCCCGCTTCCGCACCCAAGCATGCGCCGGCGATAATTACAATGGCGGCGATGGGTTTGAAATGCGGCAACATAAAGAATGCGGAGCGTCCCGCTATCGCCATCGCGCAAAGCACGGCTATCACAACCAATTCTTTTGCCTGCGGTTTTCTTTCTTCAAAGAGCAATACAAAAGGCAACAGCGTTTCCAAAATAATGAGCATGCTGATGAAATAATATTTTCGGTCGTTGAGATAATAGATGCCGACATAGATGGTCAGCGGAATCAAAATCAGAATAATCGATGTCGCAATCAGCGTTCTTTTCGTCAACTTTCTGCTCACGCGTTCTTCCTGCACATAGTGATTGGGCAAATCCAGATTGCCCGATGGAAAAATTGCGGAGAAGAATCCGAATATTTCCGCGTACAGAAAAATATGCACAATGTATCGTTTATAGGATGTAAAATTCCTTCCGATATAATAGGTAAGAATAAATAAAACGAAAAAAATGCTCGCCGTTAAAATCTTTTTGCTCATGGCTTTCTTTTTTTGAGCCTGTCGCTGCATCATCCATTCATCGCTTGTTTTGGAAAAATTCAATTTTTGTTTTTGAATTTTATTTTCGGATTTTATTTTTTCATTTTCGATTTCAAAATCCGATTTTCGATTTTGAATTTCGTTTTCGGATTTTATTTTTTGTGTTTCTTCTATTATATAGCTCGTTGTCGCCGAATTTTTGCGCTCGATATTTTCGCTCGTCGATAAAACTGCATTCTGTTTCGACAGCGCAATGCTTTTTTCCCCCGACGAATCGTCCGAAAAGTTTTTGCCGAAGAGCAAATCCTCTTCCACAATCGCCATCGGCAAAATCTCTCTCACCATGCGATTGGTCGCGGTCGTATAATAATTGTTGCCGGCGAAAAAAGCTCTCGGCTGATTCTCCGACACGATGCCTCCGTCAAAAAACATCGCACATCGACTCGCATGACTTGCACAAAATTCGACATCATGACTGACCATCACAATCGTAACGCCTTTTTCCTGCAAATTTTTGAGAATGATCGCCAGCTTTCTTTTGAAAAATCCGTCCAAACCCTTTGTCGGTTCATCCAAAAACAAAATGCTCGGCTCGAGTAAAAGCACTTTCGCAAGCGCCGCCCTTTGCTGCTCCCCGCCCGACAAATCGTAGGGATGATAGCTCAACAATTTATCCAGCTCGCAACAGTCGATAACCTCCTTGAGCAATTTTTCTTTTTGCACCGAATCGAGTTTGCGATTTTTCAAAACCTCTTCCAAATCCTGCAACAGCGTTTTTTTGACAAATAGATTTTGCGGATTTTGTGGAAGAATCCCGAGCAATCGCTCGAATCGCTCCTGAAGCGGCATCTTGTCCAATTCTTTGCCGCGAATATAGACCTTGCCGCGATTCGCCCGCTGAAGTCCCGACATCAGCGCAAGCGTCGTCGTTTTGCCCGTTCCGTTTCCGCCGACAATCGCATACAATTCGCCTTCAAAAATTTTTGTCGAAACCGATTTGACCACATCGGGCAAGTCTTTTTCATATCGAAACCGGACTTCCTTCATCTCAATCACGACTTCTTTTTGTGAAAGCGGATTCTCCGGCGAAATCTCGGGCAACTCGTGCCGACTCGCATAGTCGGTAAACCAATTTTTACCGTCCTTGACCGTCATCGGACTGCGCTCGCCCGACTCGAGCAAAGAATAAATTCTGGCAGGGGTCGGCAGCGCATAAAACATCGGATGCGCGGTCGTATGAAGCCGGCGCGCAATTCTGTGCACATCTTTTTCATCAATCACGACCTGTCCGTCCTGCATCAGCAGCGCCCTGTCCGCCATCGGCAGCACTTCTTCCAATCGCTGCTCCGACAAAATAATCGTCACGCCCAATTCCTCATTTATTTTTTTGAGCATCTCAAAAAACTCGCCCGACGCAATCGGGTCGAGCTGGCTGGTCGGCTCGTCCAAAAGCAGTACCGTCGGCTGCATCGCCATAATGGATGCCAAATTCAAAATTTGCTTTTGCCCGCCCGATAATTCGCTCACCTTTTTGTGAAACCAGGTTTGGATTCCAAAAAAAGACGCCATCTCCGCAACGCGCAATCGAATCTCATCGCTCGGCATCCCGAGACTCTCCAATCCGAATGCCAATTCATGCCACACTTTGTCGGTAACGAGCTGATTGTCCGGGCTCTGCGTCACATAGCCGATTTTGCTCGCCTGCTCCCGCTCCGAAATTTTCTCCAACTTCTTTCCCTCAAAATAGATGTCGCCGTTTCGATTGCCGAAGGGTGCAAGCACCGTCTTGAGTTGTTTGAGCAGGGTCGATTTGCCCGAGCCCGACATGCCGAAGAGCACGACAAATTCCCCACGCGCAATTGACAAATCAATCGCTGTGAGGGCATTTTGCTCCCGCATCGGATATTGAAAACTGAAATTCTTTATCTCATAACTGTTCATACTCACCTTCATTGAGCCTAACCGTATCTTAACACTACCGATTGGCGAATTGCTCCATCATATCGACGGACGGATTCTCACGCCATTTTTTGTATTTCAAATTCTCCCACAGATTGTAGGCGAGCGGAAAAACAACCAATGCCGCATAGACGATGAGCACTGCATAGGTCGTACTTCCGAGCTGCACTTTAAGCGTCGGGTAATAGCGATAATACAACGCATTTTGCAGCGCACCGAAAAAAACAATGCCGCCCGTCATCAGCAAAAAGAGGAGCGCCCTTTTATCCCGATTTTCAATTCTGTAAATGGAAAACGAAGTTCGACCTTTGATCCCATAGCCCCGACTTTTCATCGAATTGGAAGTTTCAATCGAATTTTCGAGCGCCCAAGTCGCCATCGCCGAAAGAATCAGCAATCCGTTTTTGGCGCGCTGAAAAACACTTCCGCTTGACACATCTCTGCCGATGGAGCGTTGTGCATCCGCAATATTTTTTATCTGCTCGTTGAAGCGCGGGACAAATCGCATCGCCATCGAGAGAATCAGCGAAAATGCCGGAATGATTCGCCCGAAGAGATAAATCAGCTTGTCGGATGTGATGATTTCATTGAAGCAGGAAAACCAACAGATCGAGCTGACAATCATCGTCGCCGATGCCAATCCGTAGTAAATCGCCTCGAGCGTCAGCGGATTTCCCGTTCTGAAATAAGTAAGAATGGTTGCTCCCTCATGATTGAACAAAGGATTGACCAACGCCATCACAATCAGCATCGGCAAAAGATATAAGAGCTGAAAAGAAATGGCTTTTCTTCCTCGCAGATAAATCGAATAGGAAATGCTGCCGAGCAATGAAATCAGCAGACAAGCGGGATGTAAAAAAAACATCCCGAATCCTATCACCGATACAAAATATAAAAAATTGACTAAGGGATGGAAGGTCGAAAATCCATCCCCCGTCATTTTTGTTTGTTTTTTCATTCGCCGTCCGCTCCTATGATTTGACCGCCGCCGACATCGCGTCCCAAATCGCAGGTGTAAAGCCATTCGATGACATCTCCCTGCTTGAGCTGGTATCGGCTGCAACCGTAATTCGGGAACCATCCGTTGACGCGATAGGTCCAGCCCGAAAGATTGCCGCCGTCAAATTCATACAGATTGTTGATGCCTTGAATATAGGCGGAATTATACATCGGCGTGTTCTTAAATGCCATGTGAATCTTGTTTTTTTTCATTTCTCTTTGCAAAACATTGAACACGCTTTCGCCTTCGTAAAAAGTAACCTGAGTCATTGGAAAAATAACGCCGTCCTTCGGCACGAGCTCTACCTTTTCAGGATTGAGCTTGTCCATATTGTTGAGCAAGGTGTCGCATCGCACGCTCAAAGAAGCCGTCATCTTCTTGTCCGTAATTACGGCATCCTGTGGCTCGACGGGCTTCGGCTTGCCCTCGGGAATCGGGTCGGTGAGATATTTATCTTTGCCGGTTTGCTTCTCTTCCTTCGGCTCCGATTTTTCTTCCTTCTTTTCGGCAGGCGGCGGTGTCACCGGCTTATCCTTGCTCTCCTGCTCCTTCCCCTGCTCTTTGCTCGCCTCGTCCTTTTGCTTTTCACCCTCGGATTCTTTTTGCTTTTTGTCGTCCGAAGTCGGATTCTTCTCCGCCTTCTCTTTTTCCTCGGATGGATTCTCGTTCTTCGGCTGCGTCTGCTCCGAGCCGCTCTGCTCCGGCTCTTGTTCCTTCTTTTCTTCCTTTTTTTCATCTTCGGAAGGCTGTTTTTCACTTTCCGAATCCGAGTTTGAATTTGAGTTGGAACTGTCGCCCGAAGCGCTCGACGAGTCGTTGTATTCTATCTTCGGCTGCTGCGCCGACTCGGTTTCGACTTCTTTTTTACCAAAGGGGTTTTCTCCCCAAAAGAACGATACCCCAAGCAATACGGCAATGAGCCCGACGATGAGCGCTATCTTTTTCTTATTCATCTTTCCACCTATCGAATCAATTCCATCTTGTTCATAAGATTAAAGACCGTCTCGGCAACTTCACCGCGCGTGATTTGTTCTCTCGGTCGAATCTTAACCGCCGAATCGCTCCACACGCCGTTTGCATAGCAGAACGCCAGGGATTCTCTCGCCCAATCGCCCGCAGTCGTGTAATCTTCAAACTGCGCCAATATGTCACGAATCTCCGCGGTGCTGTAATTTGTGCGCAAATTTCCCAGACGAGCCGCATTGGTGACCATGACAGCAGCTTCCTGAATCGTAATATCTCCGTTCGGATTGAATTTATTATCGCCCACTCCGTTTACAATTTTCAGTTGGTGTGCGGTGTTCACATAGGACGCATACCACGCTTTCGGTTTGACATCCTTGAATACATTGCCCGCCGACTTCGGCTGAATACCCAATCCGTTGAGAACGATGACGGCAAATTCCGCACGCGTCACTTTAAGATTCGGTTTGAATTCATCCTTGCTTTGTCCGTTGACGATGCCGCGCTCCGCCAATTTTTCAATCGCATTCTTATATTTGCTTCCCTGAATGTCGCTGAAAGTTCTGCCCGGTGCAATCACTTCACGCACATTGATGAGTGAATCTCCCGGCGGTTTCGGCGCCGGCTCGCTCGGATTGTCGATGATTAAAAATCCGACGGCATCCTGCATGCGATAGAGCGAACTTTTGTTTTGCTTTATACGATTTGCCGCAACCAATGCGTAAAATGCCTGCTCGGTCGCCATCGCGTTGACTTCGCCTTTCGGGCTGTGCTTAAAGCCCTGTCCCTTCACATAAAAAGTCATCAGATTATCCGACAACGAATTGCCGTTTTTCACAAAGCTCTTGCTGTCCAAAGGAATGCCCAACTCGGACAATGCCACGATTGTCTGCGACACGCTCTCCGAATTTTCTTCGCCCCAGCTCGCATAGCCTCCCTTTTCATTCTGTAGATTCGAAAGGGTCTGCAATGCTTTCTCAGTCGCTGTTTTGACCTCCGGATTGCTCTGATACTTTGCCAAAGATTGCAATGTCATCGCGGTCATATCCACATCGGCCTTGTCTCCGGTAAAAGCCCATCCGCCGTCCGCGAGCTGCTTGTCCAAAATATCTTTCAAATAGCCTTTTCGAGCCGCTTCATAAGCCGCTTTATCTTTCTCAAGCCAATGCGACGACGCATCCAATGCCAACAATGCAAATACGGATCCGTTCACGCCCTGCCATTTGCCTTTTTCCACATTCATCAGCGGTTTTACCAAATCATATCCACCGACATTCTGCGGGTTGAGACCGAGGGAAGACAGTGCGAGCACCACTCTTGAATACTCGGTATATTTTTGCTCATGCAAAATCCCTTTCTTGCTCACCACTTCCTTTTCGAGACCTCGGTAATATTTTTCAAAATAAGTTTTCGGCACCGACTCTCCGCTGCGCGCCAATCCGAGCACCGCCCATTCGCCGCCGATTGAGCCGAGCTTCGGCTCCTGAACCGTCGATAACAGATACTTCGCCGTTTCCGATACGACATTTTGTAAATCATAGCTCGCCGCATACGACGGAATCATGCTTACAAGAAGCATCAAAACCGTCAACAGCGATATTCGACTCTTCCATCCTTTTTTCATAATAACCCTCTTTCCACAAAATTTTTTGCACAAAAAAACCGCGCATCATAACGAGCGCAGTCCGTTTTTACTGCAAAATTTGCATAACCTCGATGCAAATTCCATGTTCAAGCAGGTCGTCCGGCTCATAGCAGCGCTATTTACGGTGGCGGGTCCGCATAGGATTTTCACCTATTTCCCCTTTGCATAAGCACTTGAACTTTCTTATACTATATCATATTTTGGAATAAAATGAAATCGTCCATCAAATTTTAGTGTCCCGAATGCAAAAAAGGACTGTAAGCGTCCTTTCCAAGCCCAAGTTAGGAAATTCGGCTAACAGTCCATCTCATTATTTGGTGATGGAAACGGATTTGCTCTCGGCATCCCAAGTTACATCCGCTCTTAAACCAAGATTTTCAAATGCTTTTTGAATATCGGTAAGCGGCAACAATACTCTTCCGTCCACTTGGATAATTTCCGAAGTCAACATCATTTGCTCTCCGTTTACCGTCATAAATTTTTGACCCGGTTTCAGCTCAACTTTGTTCTCCCCTAAGATAAAGTTTGCCGTCTTGGTCGTATTCTCATATTTCACTTCGACGCCAAGTAGTTCTGATATCGCTCGAGCCGGTAGAACCGTTCTCCCCTGATGAATTCGAGGAGCAACATCCATTGTTTTTTCCACTTCAACACCTTCCACCAGTGCAACATAAGTGTTTTTCCCGATTGTCAGCTTGGTCGTTACCTGCTCTGCATTTTTGTCATCGGTTTTTACCTGCATATTTTCAATTTCAGAAACATTTCCTTGAACTGCCGTATCATTTTTACCGTTTGCTTTACTTCCTTGTTGCAGTACCGTATTTTGTGCCCCGTTTGATACGGCATTTTGTACCGATGTCGGTGCAGTTCCCGAGTTTTGCGGTTTACGGCTAACCTCCGGCATCTCTTTTTTTATTTCTTTTGCCGGTGTCACACGACTTGTCGTAGATTCTTGCGCTCTACTTTCTCTCCCTAGCGCACTTGTTACTGTATTCTTCGAATCCGACTCACTCATTGTAAGAGTTTCTTTCTGTTCACGCTTTGTTGTGGAAACGACCTTTTGGTAAGCGTGAGGATGATATCTCGGTTTTTCCTCTTTTATCGTCGGAATGATAGTCCCTTGATTTTTGGGAAGAAAATTCTTCTCGTCATTTTTAATTTGCAAATTCAACCCATCCGATGCGTTTTGGCTGTCTCTTCTTACCTCGACCACATAGACTCCGCCACCTTTCGGATTGAAAGACTCCATTTTGACTCCGTCTTCCAGTGCAATGTCTTTTTCGGTAATGCTTTCATCTGAACCGATTGAAATAACCACTCTCACTTTGGACGGATCTTTTGAATAGCTCTGCGCGGATGTTCGGTATGAAATCGCATCCGAATCCGTATCAGCAAAAACAACGCTCGGTATTGCACTTGATGCCAACAAAGCAGTTGCCATTGTCAGTGATATCACTTTTTGAAATTTGTTCATAGTATCCTCCTTGATTCGCATTAAATCCTTTTATGCACAGTTCAGAACTACTTGGCTATCTGACTGTACAATAATATATCGACATTTCCCCGCTATTCTAAAGAGTCGAATAAGCCCTTATCCGAGAATCGTCATTGAAAATTTCTTATACCAATCAACGGATGATACCGATCAGAAAAACTCGCTATTACATTACTATTGCCTAATAAACCGCATAAACAATTATTCCTTTCCCGTTTTGACGGAACGGCGGAACAAAGAGGTCTCCGTTCCCTACAAGGTGGGAAGTAAAGAACGATGGCAGCTTCTTACAGATATGCAATCTACCTTCGGTCGCCCTTTATCTTCCCAAAACATGCACTCGACCTATCAAAGATTTACATCGCTAAAAATCGGTTTAGGTTCGCCCCCCACCGCTTTACCGTTCCACTAAAGAAAGTCAGATGACCAAACATAACATGGTGTTTTGAATTGATTTTGGCATCAAAATAAAAACCGTATGACACAAAATCATCTATCCTCTTTTTGAAAATACATCGCTCTCTTCTTTTCGTACATTCTCTTGTCCGCTTTTTTGATTAAATCGTAGATGTTCACGAAATCTTCATTGGACGAAGCATGGCCGCTCGCATAACTGATTTGAACGACGCCGCCCTGCGCGTTAAACGAATCGATGCGCTCGTTGAGCTCCTTCAAAAACTTCTGCATATCCTCTTCGGTGCAGTTTTCAAAAATACCGATAAACTCATCTCCGCCGTTTCGTCCGACAAATCCGAAACTCCTTGCGGTTTCCTCCAGTATTTTTGCAAAAGAAACGATGAGAATGTCACCGACATTGTGTCCGTAGTTGTCATTGGTTTCTTTTAGTCCGTTGATGTCAATCGCCAATGCCATCAAATCTTTCGGCAATCGTCTGCCGGAAAAATTCTCCAACATACGATCGCATTCGCTGCGGTTCGGTAAATCGGTCTGCGCATCAATCGATGCTTTTTTTCCGAGTTCTTCGATATTTTTTTCCAACTTAAACATCCCGAGAACTTGCGAAATATACAACAGGAGCATCAAGGATGAGCCCAAAAGCATG
The DNA here is from genome assembly GCA_030532905.1 of Peptostreptococcaceae bacterium. Classification (GTDB taxonomy): domain Bacteria; phylum Bacillota; class Clostridia; order Peptostreptococcales; family Filifactoraceae; genus JAUNKE01. Next base: position 9,977 of record JAUNKE010000028.1, on the reverse strand, counting down.
GCGCGCCGAATATTCGTCACTCTTATTACCTTGACTTCCGAATAATTTTCCGCTAAAAACACCGCCTCGTTGGCAAGTTTGTAGTGCTCCTCACTCAAACGAATCAGCTCTTTCGGTGGCTCGCCCTCCCGTACTTTTGAAATTTCTTTCTGAATTTCAAACCAAACATCGTTCAGTTGGTTGATTTTGTGATGATATTCGGCATCTTGGTGATAAATTCCCTTTCTCCTTTTATGGTCATATTTTATTTCCCGTAGGATATTTTCAATTTCCAAAACGATGCTGTCTTTCCTGATGCCGTTCGCTTCCAGTTTGACCAACCGCTGCGTGCCGCCACGAATAATCCCGGTATAATTTACCACGCGCGCATCGCCGTTGATTTCGTCAATATAATTGAAAGTATACAGATTGGTTAAAATCAGCGATACGATGAGAACAAACACGATGATAATGGATGTTCTCGATTTTTTTATATGTTTATTTCTCATAAATAAGAATCCGTCCTCCTAAAAACTGATACCCATTTTTCGTTTCAAAAAACGAAAATATTTTGAAACGAAGCCGTTGAATTTTTACTTAGATTCTTATTTTATTTTCTATCGGCAAATTTGTCAAGTCTTTTTTGTTTACGATAACGCTCGCCCAAAAGAAAAAACCTGAGCGGTACATTGTGATGCACACTCAGGTTTGTTTTTTAAATATCGTCAAATTCCGCTTCGGTTTCGATTGTTTCAACCGCTTCCATCGTATCCACGATTTCCGTTATCGGCTCGGTGATTTCTTCTTGGATTTCTTCCACTGCCGGCTCGCCACCCAAAATTTCAATCGCCTTGTATCGTTTCAGACCGGTTCCCGCAGGAATCAGTTTACCGATGATGACATTTTCTTTGAGTCCAATCAGATTGTCCTTGCTTCCTTTGATCGCCGCTTCGGTCAATACTCTGGTCGTCTCTTGGAATGATGCCGCCGACAGGAAGGAATCCGTCGCAAGCGATGCTTTGGTGATTCCGAGCAAAGTCTGCTTGTAGGTCGCCGGCTCCAATCCTTCCGCTTCAAGCATCGCATTGGTTCTTTTCACCTCCGCCACGCTAACAAGAGAACCGGAAAGGAATGAGCTGTCATTCGGCTCTTCGATTTTTACTTTGCCGAGCATCTGTCGGGCGATGATTTCGATATGCTTGTCGTTTACATCAACCCCTTGCAGCTTATACACACGCTGAACTTCTTTTACAATATAGTCCTGAACGCCCGTTACACCTTTGACTCGCAAAATGTCCTGCGGATTGATGGAGCCCTGCGTCAACTGGTCACCCGGCTCAACGCGCTGCCCTTCTTCCACTTTAATGATGGAGCCGTAAGGAATCTGATATTCATGCTCCACACCGTCGTCGGCAAGGACGATGATGTCGCTGCGTTTTCCTTTATCGACGAAGTGAACGGTTCCCGCCACTTCGGTAATGGTTGCCAATCCTTTCGGTTTTCGAGCCTCGAAAAGCTCCTCAACCCTCGGAAGACCTTGCGTGATATCGCCGCCGGCAACTCCGCCCGTGTGGAATGTTCTCATCGTAAGCTGTGTACCCGGCTCACCGATGGACTGCGCGGCGATAATTCCGACCGCTTCACCCACATTGACATTTTTGCCGGTCGCCAAGTTTCGTCCATAACATTTTGCACAGACACCATGCTTGGATTCGCAGTTGAGTACAGTACGCAAAACTACGGATTCGATTCCCGCTGCGATAACCGCTTCCGCTTTTTCCTCGGTAATCATATCTTCGCTGTGAACAATCACTTCTTTTGTCTTCGGATGAATGATATCGCTGACCGGATATCGTCCGACGATTCGGTCATACAGTTTTTCTATTTCTTCATTTCCGTCTCGGAATGCTCGTACTTCGATTCCTTCGGTCGTTCCGCAATCCAGCTCACGAATGATGACATCCTGCGAAACATCGACCAATCTTCTCGTCAAATATCCGGAGTCCGCCGTTCTCAGCGCCGTATCGGCAAGTCCTTTACGCGCACCATGCGATGAAGTAAAGTATTCCAAAACGGTCAGTCCTTCACGGAAGTTGGATTTGATTGGAATCTCGACCGTCTTACCGGACGCATTCGCCATCAGACCGCGCATTCCCGCAAGCTGACGAATCTGGTTCTTGGAACCACGCGCTCCCGATACCGCCATGATGTTGATATTGTTCAAGTCGCCGAGATTTCTCATCAATGCATCCGTTACCATATCCGTCGTCTTTGACCAAGTTTCTATAACGCGGTCATAGCGCTCGTCGTTGGACATCAATCCGCGACGATAAGATTTTTCGTAAACGGCAACTTTCTGCTCCGCTTCGGCGATGAGTGATTTTTTCTCTTCCGGAATTTCCATATCCGCTACGGAAACGGTAATCGCTCCCTTGGTCGAATATCTAAATCCGAGATTTTTTACCTTGTCGAGCATCAGCGCGGTTTCCGTATTTCCATGTCGTCTGAAACATCTGTCGATTACTTTACCGAGCTGGCTCTTGCTCAAGACAAAATCCACTTCGAGTGAATATTTGTCCACTTCTCGATTGATATATCCTAAATCCTGCGGAACATTTTGGTTGAATATGAATCGTCCGACGGTCGATTCCACCAACTGACCCTTATCTTCCGCATCCAATTTCACACGCACTTTGACACGCGCATGAAGATGAACTTCCTTATTGTAGTACGCCAAAATCATTTCATTGTAGTCTTTGAAAATCATTCCCGTACCTTTTGCTCCCGGCTCTTCCATCGTCAAATAATAGGAGCCGAGCACCATATCCTGTGACGGTGTCGTAATCGGCGAGCCGTCTTTCGGTGCCAAAATATTGTTCGGCGAAAGCATCAGGAATCTTCCCTCCGCTTGAGCCTCTACGGACAACGGCACATGCACCGCCATCTGATCGCCGTCGAAGTCCGCATTGTACGCCGTACAAACGAGCGGATGCAATTTGATTGCCTTTCCTTCCACGAGAACCGGCTCAAATGCTTGGATTCCCAAACGGTGAAGTGTCGGCGCACGATTCAGCAGCACCGGATGCCCTTGAATAACTTCTTCGAGCACATCCCATACTTCCGGACGCACTTTTTCCACCAAACGCTTCGCATTTTTGATATTTTGCGAATATCCTCGCGCTACGAGCTCATTCATGACAAATGGCTTGAACAATTCAAGCGCCATCGTCTTCGGCAAACCGCATTGATAGAATTTAAGCTCCGGTCCGACGACGATAACCGAACGGCCGGAATAGTCAACACGCTTTCCGAGCAGGTTTTGTCTGAATCGACCCTGCTTTCCTTTGAGCATGTCCGAAAGCGATTTGAGCGGTCGGTTGCCCGGTCCCGTAACCGGTCTTCCTTTTCGCCCGTTGTCTATGAGCGCGTCAACCGCTTCCTGCAACATTCTTTTCTCATTGCGCACGATGATGTCCGGCGCACCGAGCTCAAGTAATTTTTTCAAACGGTTGTTACGATTGATAACGCGTCGGTACAAATCGTTGAGGTCGGAAGTCGCAAATCGACCACCGTCAAGCTGTACCATCGGACGAAGCTCCGGCGGAATCACCGGCACCACATCGAGAATCATCCACGACGGGTCATTTCCCGATTGGCGAAGCGCATCGACCACTTCCAAACGACGAATCGTTTTAACACGCTTTTGACCGGTCGCATCCTTGAGTCTCGCTTTGAGTTCTTTGGAAAGCTCTTCCAAGTCGATTTTTTGCAAAATTTCCTTGATGGCTTCCGCACCCATTTTCGCAACGAAAGAATTGCGGCCGAATTTTTCAATCGCATCGCGATATTCTTTTTCCGTCAGCAAAGTGTTCTCCACAAGGTCGGTCTCCATCGCGTCGATGACGACATAGTTGGCAAAGTACAATACCTTTTCCAACAGTCTCGGAGACATATCCAAAAGCAATCCCATACGAGACGGAATCCCTTTGAAATACCAGATGTGAGAAACCGGTGTCGCCAATTCGATATGACCCATACGCTCGCGTCGAACTTTGGCTCTGGTTACTTCGACCCCACATTTGTCACAGATTACGCCCTTGTGTCGCGCTCTGTCTTTTTTGTATTTTCCGCAATGACATTCCCAGTCCTTCGTCGGCCCGAAGATTGCCTCGCAGAACAAACCGTCTTTTTCCGGTTTGAGTGTTCTATAGTTGATTGTTTCCGGTTTCTTTACTTCGCCGAAAGACCATTCGCGGACTTTGTCGGACGATGCCAAACCGATTCTTATTGATTCAAAATTTTCTAATTCAAACAAGGAGTGTCGCTCCCTTCATTTTTAATTCATACGGAAATTGTGAGCAAAAGTTAAAAATCCTCATCGTCGTCGTCATAGAAGTCATTGTCGTCATCAATGATGTCGTCATCATCCTGCTCCGGTATCTCATAGTATGCGCTGTCCGAACTTGCATCTCGTGTAATGTCCACCTCAATCATATCGTCGCGCTCTTCTTCGACATACTCTTCTTTCACAATCGAATCCGATACCACATAGTCATCCGCTCCGTCGCGAACTTCGATTTCTTCATCATTTTCAGTAAGCAATTTCACATCCAGGCAAAGTGATTGAAGCTCCTTGATAAGAACCTTGAATGACTCCGGAATGCCCGGCTCCGGAATATTTTGTCCTTTGACAATCGACTCATAGGTTCGCACACGACCCACGACATCGTCCGACTTCACCGTCAGGATTTCCTGCAAGGTATGTGCCGCACCGTAAGCCTCCAGTGCCCAAACCTCCATCTCTCCGAAACGCTGTCCCCCGAACTGCGCCTTACCGCCGAGCGGCTGCTGCGTAACCAGAGAATACGGCCCGGTGGAACGAGCGTGGATTTTGTCGTCAACCAAGTGATGCAGTTTGAGCATATACATGTAGCCCACCGTCACGCGATTGTCAAAATACTCACCGGTTCGTCCATCCTGAAGCTGGATTTTACCATCTCTATCATAACCCGCCAATTCGAGCGCGTTAAAGATATCCTCTTCGTTCGCTCCGTCAAATACCGGCGTCGCGACATGCCAGCCTAATTTTTTAGCGGCAAGTCCGAGGTGAACTTCAAGCACCTGACCGATGTTCATACGCGAAGGTACGCCCAGCGGGTTGAGTACAATTTCCAGCGGTGTTCCGTCCGGCATGAACGGCATATCTTCCTCAGGGAGAATTCTGGAAATTACCCCTTTGTTTCCATGACGACCCGCCATTTTGTCACCGACATTTATTTTTCTCTTCTTTGCAATATAGCAACGAACCAATTCGTTTACGCCCGATGGCAATTCGTCGCCTTTTTCTCTGGAGAACACTTTGATATCCACGATGATACCCGATTCTCCATGTGGAACTTTGAGCGAAGTGTCTCGAACTTCTCTTGCCTTTTCCGCAAAAATCGCTCGAAGCAATCTCTCTTCCGGCGTGATTTCCGTCTCACCCTTCGGCGTAACTTTTCCGACTAAGATATCGCCGGCTTCCACCTCGGCTCCGATTCGAATGATTCCGCGCTCGTCCAAATTCTTGAGTGCATCCTCTCCGACATTCGGAATATCTCGAGTGATTTCCTCCGGTCCAAGCTTTGTATCACGCGCCTCGGATTCATATTCTTCGATATGAATCGTTGACAATCTGTCCTCGCGAACCAATCGCTCATTGATTAGAATCGCGTCCTCATAGTTGTAACCTTCCCAAGTCATAAAACCGATTAGGCAGTTTCTTCCCAACGCGATTTCACCATGGTCGGTCGCCGGTCCGTCCGCGACCACCTCGCCGACTTCGACACGGTCACCCACATTCACAACCGGAATTTGATTGATGCAGGTTCCCTGGTTCGACCTTTTGAACTTGAGTAATTTATACAAATCCTGCGAGCCGTTGTCTGTTTTGATAACGACGGAACTTGCAGAAACTTTTTGCACAACACCCGCATTTTTCGCAACGACTACCGCACCGGAATCCACCGCCGAGCGATACTCAATCGATGTTCCGATAATCGGCGCCTCTCTACGAACAAGCGGTACCGCCTGACGCTGCATGTTCGAACCCATCAGCGCACGGTTCGCGTCGTCGTTTTCCAAGAACGGAATCATCGCCGTCGCGACCGAAACCACCTGCTTCGGCGAAACATCCATAAAGTCAACATCCTCACGCGGAATCAACTGTACTGAACCGGCAACGGTTCGACAAGCCACACGCTCGTTGACAAAATGACCTTCCGCATCCAAAGGCTCATTGGCCTGTGCACGAATATATAAATCTTCCTGATCTGCCGTCAAATAAATAATTTCATCGGTTACAATTCCCGTTTTCCTGTCCACCTTTCGATAAGGCGACTCGATAAATCCGTATTCGTTGATTTTCGCATACACCGACAAAGAGTTTATCAATCCGATATTCGGACCCTCCGGCGTCTCGATCGGACACATTCTTCCGTAATGCGAATAGTGAACATCACGCACCTCAAAGCCCGCTCGGTCTCTCGACAAACCGCCCGGTCCGAGAGCCGATAATCTTCGTTTATGCGTAAGCTCGGACAACGGATTGTTCTGATCCATAAATTGAGAAAGCTGTGAAGAACCGAAGAACTCTTTAATCGCCGCCGTCACCGGACGGATATTGATAAGTGAGTTCGGCGTCAATTCCATCGTATCCTGAACCGTCATACGCTCACGCACGACACGCTCCATTCTCGACAGACCGATTCGGAATTGGTTTTGTAAAAGCTCACCGACCGAGCGAACTCGACGATTGCCCAAATGGTCGATATCGTCCACATGTCCGACGCCGCTCAACAAGTTGAACTGATAGCTCACCGATGCGACGATGTCTTCCACCGTAATATGCTTCGGCACCAATCGACGCTTATTCTTGCTCAACAGTTCCAAAAGCTCCGCATCATCTTTCGCCTCCGCCAAAAGTTCCCGGAGCACCGCAAAGCGAACCTTCTCCTTAATTTTCAGGTGGCTGATGTCAAAATTCACATATTTATTTATATCAACAAATCGGTTTCCGACAATCTTCACCTCTTTGTCATCATCGCTGTAAACAAAAACCGAATCCAATCCGGTATCTTCAATTTCGCCGCATTCATCGAAATTCAATCGATAGCCTTTCGGGAACATCATCTCGCCCGTATTCGGATTGAATACATCGCGGGACAACACTCGACCCGTCGCTCTGCCCGAAATCGCCAGTTTTTTATTAAATTTGAAACGACCGACTTTCGCAAGGTCATATCGTTTCGGGTCAAAAAACAATGAATTGAACAAAGACTCCGCCGATTCCAAAGTCGGTGGCTCGCCCGGACGAAGCTTTTTATACATTTCGATAAGAGCCTCTTCTCTCGAAGTCGTGCTGTCCTTACCAAGCGTCGCCTCTAATCGCTCGTCTTCTCCAATCAAGTCGCGAATCAAATCATTGGTCGTGTACCCGAATGCTCTAAGCAGCATCGTAATCGGTTGTTTTCGATCGCGGTCCACTCGAACGGAAACAATATCATTCGAATCCGTTTCATATTCAAGCCAAGCTCCACGATTCGGGATAACCGTCGCAGAAATCAGTTTTTTCCCGGACTTGTCAATCTCCTGCGCATAATATACGCCCGGAGAACGCACCAACTGACTGACGATAACACGCTCGGCACCGTTAATAATAAATGTCCCCTTATCTGTCATCAATGGAAAATCCCCGAGGAACACAGGTTCTCCACCCTCATTTTTCACTATCTTCGAGCCGTCTTCATCCGGTACTATCAACTTCACGCGCACGCGCAACGGGCTCGCGTAGTTGACATCACGCTCTTTACTTTCTTCAACATCGTATTTGGACTCGTCCTCCAAATAGTAGTCTACAAATTCCAATCGAATATTACCGGTATAATCTTCAATCGGAAAAACTTCCTCAAAAACTTCACGCAGTCCTTCTTCGATAAACCATTTGTAAGAATCCAGCTGAATCTCAATCAGATTCGGCAAACTCGTCACCTCGTTTATCCTTGAAAAACTCATTCTTTCTCGTTTTCCGATTTGAATAGGATGTGGATGTGGCATTCAGATTTCACCTCTCAATAAATTAAAAAGAATCTAAAATAAGTCATAATTACCCATTTTGTTCTATTAGCATTATTGTAGTTTATCACATTTGACCCGATTTTTCAAGGTGCTTTTTGCCATTTAGGAAAATTTTTCTTGACAATCCAACTGATTTTGTGGTAACCGAGAAACTTTTTAAAAATTCAACATCATCTTCAAAACTAAAACAAACATTAAAATCTCGAGTCCCATTCTGCCTTTGAAAAGTATCATTCTTTTGTCTCGACAAATGTTGTTTGTCGCGGAACGATGGGGTCATCGTTCCCTACAACATGGTAATCACAATACTGCTATTCAAAACAAATAACATAATAAAATATGAATTTCCAGATCCCAAAATCCAAAATCATATTGCAAATTTCTATCCACGATTTCAATTTGTAAAACCGAAACACCTTTTCCAAAACTCAAATCGTAAATCCAACTTTAAAAATTAAATCCCAATCGAAAAACCAATTTTCTAATCTTGCTTAAAAAATTTCTTCCTACTTATATAGCTTTTTGCAATTCGTTTTTTGTAGTTCTTTTTTCTCTTCTTTATCTGTAGTTCATATTTTGTTTATATCTTTTTTTCAAAATTAGAACTTGTAGGTTACGGACATACAATCTCCCTGCGGTCGCTGTATATCTCGTCAACCCATGCATGTGACCTGCCTGGAATTTTTATCGCTGCTCTCAAAAATTTATTTTGAATACAAACAAAATTTTTACCACTTTGTAGGGAACGAAGGCCGTAGGTTGCGAATACACAATCTCCCTGCGCTCATTGTATATCTCGTCAACCCATGCATGGAACCTACCAAAGATTTTCATCGCTGCGCTCAAAATTTGGTTTAAATGCAAACAAAATTTTCAACACTTTGTAGGGAACGGTGGCAGTAGGTTACGGATATACAATCTCCCGTTGGTCGTTGTATATCTCGTCAACCCATGCATGTGACCTACCAAAGATTTTCACCGCTTTGCTTGAAAATCAGGTTAGGTCTAGAACCCCACCGTTCCGCCGTTCCATCGGAACGGATTTATGTAAAATTTTTGCTGTACTTCAAAATGCAATCCAAAAGTAAAATTTCCCTCTCAAACTTATCTTGAATAACTTGTAGGGAACGAAGGCAGTAGGTTACGGATATACAATCTCACTTCACTCATTGTATATCTCGTCAACCCATGCATGGATTCTAACTAAAATTTTTATCATAGCACTCAAAATTTATTTTGAATACAAACAAAATTTTTACCACTTTGTAGGGAACGGTGACCCCACCGTTCCGCCGTTCCATCGGAACGGATTTATATAAAATTTTTGCTGTACTTTAAATTCCTCACTTGGTTTTGAATCCCCAAAATCCATTTCAAAACAAAAAAAGAATCCGTAGCATCACGAATTCCATTATCAATTTCTATATTCCATTCTGTTGTTTGAAAAGGAGAATCATAATCCTTAGAGGGAAGGTAAAACGATTCATCTAACCCAGGCTACATCATAGAATGGGGTCCTGTAGAGTATCAATTCCTTAGAGGGAAGGTAAAACTATAGAGATGAGTTTTACGAATGGAAGCATTATGGTACGGTTCACGGGTATCAATTCCTTAGAGGGAAGGTAAAACTAGTTCCCTACCTCCCAGGCCATTACATGATCGGATTGGATAAGTATCAATTCCTTAGAGGGAAGGTAAAACATTGACCCGTTCAGCGCTCCAGCTCACGAGAGCTCCTATTTGGCAATCGTATCAATTCCTTAGAGGGAAGGTAAAACAATAAAGAAGTGGAAGTAGAAGCAAATGCGGAAGCAGAAGTAGAAGCACTGTATCAATTCCTTAGAGGGAAGGTAAAACAACCGAAGTTATCAGCTGTTGAGAAA
>JAUNKE010000027.1 GCA_030532905.1 Peptostreptococcaceae bacterium | reverse complement strand
ATTGGAGCTAATCTCTATTTCTTTTCTAAAACTCCCACAACTATTTTACACTATCATCAAAATGGTTCAAATTCTTTTGGCGATGGTACAAGTCCGCCGATAAATATTTGAATACGATATGGACAATCCAAATCGTCCACAAAAAGTACGCAGCATATTTGAAACGTCGTCGGAGAGTGAACGAATTACACCGGAAATCAGAAAGAATATTTTGAGGAACATCGAGGAAAAAGCGCCGTCTGTGATGTACGATATTATTAGTTTTAGAAACCCTAACTCCGTAGGGAGACGGAAACATAAATATATCCGCATACTTCGTCAGGCTGATGCTTCTAGTTTTAGAAACCATTTCTACAAATTCATTTTGATTTCCGTTCCTACGGAACGGCGGAACGGTGGGGTTCCAGACCTAACCCGATTTTCAAGCAAAGCGATGAAAATCTTTGGTAGGTCACATGCATGGGTTGGCGAGATAACGGGCGACCAACGGGAGATTGTATGTCCGAAACCTACTGCCACCGTTCCCTACAAAGTGAAAAACAAAGAACCATTATTCAAAATACAAATTGTTGACAATTATTCTTTCAAATATGTTCTAATATTAAAACCCTAACTCCATAAGGAGTCGGAAACAGCAAAAAGACATGGTACTACATGGACGAGTTTCACAAGTTTTAGAAACCCTAACTCCGTAAGGACGAAAAAGCAATGAAGAGATGCAATGCAGATTGCTGATAAATTTTCCAATAGGCTTTGATATGAAAACTTTTCAAAATCAACTCGCAAAATATGCAATTTTTATCCGAAACGCTTATCCCGATTCACATAAAAAGTTAGTATTCGAAAACTTTTTGTTGCCACGGCAATGTAATCTTGAAATTTTTTGTGGTATTATCCTATCATAAAGAAAAACAAATTTGTAAATCACAATGAATTTGTGCTAATTGAAGGAGGTTTCAATGCATAACAAATCTTTTGAAGGTATCGATAAAAACAAGATGCAAAAACTGATTGATATCAAATCGGATTTTTTGTCTCAAAAAATCACGCGGGATGAAGCGAGAAAACTGGTTTTGGAAAATTATCAATCCATCACGCCGGAGGAGTTCGCCTACACGGAGCAGGTGCTCAAGGATCTCGGCTTTGACGATGACACCGTTCATGACAAAATGGAAGACTTGCTGGATTTGCTCGACGGCGTAATGCAAAAAACGACGCTCGACCTGCCGCTCGGCCATCCGATTCGAACTTATCAAGAAGAAAATCTCGCCATCCAAAAAGTGTTGGAGCAAATGGACGGTCTCATGATGCAACCTTTTGACAAAGAGAGCTGGACAAAGTTTTACGATAAAATATATCAATTCAACAACCATCTTTCGAGAAAACAGAATCAGCTGTTTCCGAAATTGGAGGAAAAAGGATTTGACAGACCGTCAAAAATCATGTGGAGCTTTGACAATGAAGTAAAAAAATCCATCAGCACCGCAAAGGCTTTGTTGGAAGAAAACAACGAGCAGGACTTTTTGGCATTGCAATCGCATGTGCGCGAAGTGATACTCGACATCATTGACAAAGAGGAGAGCGTGTTGTTCCCGACTTCCGTCAAACTTCTTTCGCATGAAGAATTTGTGCAAATGCGAAACGGCGATGACGAAATCGGCTACTGTCTCATCAGCAATCCGCCGTCATTTGGAGAAATCTCGAACAATCCATCTTCCGCAAACGGTTTTGCACAGGAGCTTTATCAGTTGATGACCAAATATCAGGTTGCCGGCAACGAAGTGCTCGATGTGAAGCAGGGCAAGCTTACTTTGGAGCAAATCAATTTGATTTTCCAGCATCTGCCGGTGGATTTGTCCTATGTGGATGAAAATGAGTTGGTGAAATTCTATTCGGATACGACACATCGCGTGTTCCCGCGCAGCCCGAATGTAATCGGTCGCGATGTCAAAAATTGTCATCCGCGCGAGAGTTTGGACACGGTCAACGAAATCATCGAGACTTTCCGACAGGGCAAACAGCATCAGGCGGAATTTTGGCTTGAGCTCGGCGGCAAATTCATTTACATTCTCTATGTAGCGGTTCGCGATGAGCAAGGCAAATTCCGAGGTGTGCTCGAGATGATGCAGGACGCGACGCATATTCGCTCATTGGAGGGAAGCCGACGCTTGCTCAGCTGGGATAATGAAGCATCCGATGCACCGAAAGAACAATCCGCAAATGATTCGGACTTTACGAAGGATACTCTGATTGCCGACATCATCAAGAAGCATCCGTATATTCGCGAGTTTATGCCGAGTATTTCGCCGGTGTACCAAAAACTGCTTGACCCGGAGGCTTTTGCAACAATCGGTCAGGTTGCCACTTTGGAAATGGTTGCGCTTCGTGGAAATTTTGAAGTAACGGAACTGATTCAAAAAATCACCGACAAGATTAAGAGCGAGGAGCAAAATGATTCGGGCTTTACGAAGGACACGCTGATTGCCGACATCATCAAGAAGCATCCGTATATTCGTGAGTTTATGCCGAGTATTTCGCCGGTGTACCAAAAACTGCTTGACCCGGAGGCTTTTGCAACAATCGGTCAGGTTGCCACTTTGGAAATGGTTGCGCTTCGTGGAAATTTTGAAGTAACGGAACTGATTCAAAAAATCACCGACAAGATTAAGAGCGAGGAGCAAAATGATTCGGGCTTTACGAAGGACACGCTGATTGCCGACATCATCAAGAAGCATCCGTATATTCGTGAGTTTATGCCGAGCATTTCGCCGGTGTACCAAAAACTGCTCGACCCGGAAGCTTTTGCTACAATCGGTCAGGTTGCCACTTTGGAAATGGTTGCGCTGCGAGGTAATTTTGAAGTAACGGAACTGATTCAAAAAATCACCGACAAAATAAAATTAGAAGAAAAATAATTTAAAGGGACTGCCCGGTACGAAAATTTCGTTCCAAGCAGTCCCTCTGTTTTTAATCCCCGCTAAGTAGGACTTTTGATTCTATTCTTCTTTCCCCGCAACGATTGCATAAGGCAATCCGACAAAAAGAGCTCCACCGATAATATTGCCGAGTGTTACGAATACCAGATTGTAAATATATCCTCCCCACGACAATGCTTCTCCCATCGGGTTGAGAATACCGACCACCAAGAATGACATATTGGCTACACTATGCTCAAATCCCGTAGTGATAAAAGCAAAGATACACCAGAAAATCATAATCAGTTTTCCGGATTCACTTTTCATCTTGAGCGTACACCATACCGCCAAACAAACCAAGATGTTGCAGAACAATCCGCGCATAATCAGTTCAAGCGGCGAAAGCGACATCTTCGCCAAAGCGCCCGCGGCGATGTATTCGCCAACCGATCCCTGCGCAATTCCGGTATAGCTGAACAATACCGCAACGATGATTGAGCCCGTCAAATTTCCGAGCCAGCAAATGCACCAGAGCTTGAGCATATCCATCACCGAAATCTGTTTACGATAGACGCCGATGGTCATGACAAAATTGTTTCCGGTAAAGAGCTCGGAGCCCGCAATCATAACCAAACTGAGTGCGACCGGAAAACTGAATCCCATAATCGTTTTGCTGAGCGGCGCAAGCTCCGTTCCTTTGAGTTGTCCTCCGATTGTGAAAATAAAAAACATCGCCAACGCAACATAGATGCCTGCCAACATTGCCAAAATGAAATAGGCAAGCGTTCTGCTTTTCATCATGTTCACTTTTTTTACCGCCAGTTGTGCAACCGCAGCAATTTCCTCTTGAAACATAACTCTCCATCCTTTCTTTTTAGACTTCAATCATAAAAGCGTCGCGCTCATATTTGTAGCCTCCAAAGTCGATGAACTCGGCAACTCTCGCTCCTTCCGGAAGAACTACATCTTTCAGCGCATACTCTTTAAATGTTTGATACCCAGTTCTGTCCACAATATATCCGATATGTTCCTTAGGAAGTGATTTATCTATAAACTCATCAATGTAGGCGTAAGTGTTTTTAATGACCTTGACGATTGTATCTTCGTCAATCATCTCTAAAAAAGTTTTTGCAAGACGCGGATTTTTCTTTCCGGTTCGTCCCATGATGACCATTCTGTAATATTTTTTCGGATTGCGAGTCCATGCTTGCATCGGGCAAGTGAGTACACATTCTCCGCATCCGAGACATCTTCTTTCGTCGCGAACGACCTTTCCGTTTTTCATCGAAAGCGCTCCGGTGACGCGAATCTTACAATTTTTTACGCAGGCTTCGCAACCGACGCAAAGATTGTAATCGTATTCGACTTTGGAAGTTCCGATGATACCGAAGTCTTGCATATGTGCTTTGATGCAATCGTTCGGACAGCCGGTGAACGCAACCTTCACATGATGGTCATGCGGAAAAATCGCCTTTTCCACTCGTTTCGCCATTTCGGTCGTGTTGTAATTGGCATAAGGACAAATTCGATTCCCGATACATGCCGAGATATTTCTGGTTCCCGCCGCCTGATATCCTTTTTTGTCATTCGAATCATCCGCTCCGCCGACTTCCAGCCCGCGAATTATCGGCTGTATCATTTGGTTGACGGCATCCATGTCCTTATAATCGATTCCCGTTATCTCAAAACCCTGTCGAATTGTAATATGCACTTTTCCATCGCCGTAGCGATTCGCCACTTCATAAATCTGCGGTATCAACTCCGTCGGCAACAGCCCGCCCGGAACACGAATTCGAACCGCCGTTTTATTTCTGATTTTCGTTACGCGATAAGCATTTTTCTTGACTTTCTTAGTATTTATATCCAGCATCTCATTCTCCTTAATCTACCAGTTCGACCGCTTTGTCATATCGAAATACCGGTCCTTCCAAACAAACATAGGTCTCATTGATTTTGCAATGCCCGCATTTTCCAAGTGCGCAGGACATTTTTCTTTCAAAGGACATCCAGATTTGCTCGTCGCGCAAACCGATTTGCGAAAATCCCAATGCTGTAAATTTCATCATAGGCGGAGGTCCTACGATGACCGCGTGAGTATTTTCCAAGTCGTGAATGACCATCTTACTCACATATTCCGTAACGAAACCGGTACTGCCAATCCAACCCGGCTCCGGTTTATCCAGCGTGACATTCACCGGAAATCTCTTCCCCCATTTGCTGAGCTCGTCGATAAAGAGTCGGTTGTCCATCGACTTGAAGCCGACTATCAATCGCAGACTCTTGAGCTTGTCCAAGTTTTCGTAATAGTAATTTATAAAATTCTTAATCGGCGCGAGTCCGGTACCGCCGGCAACGATAATCAAATCTTTGCCGAAATGGTCTTCCACTTTGAAGCCGTTTCCGTAAGGCCCGCGCAAATAAAGCAAGTCGCCCACTTCTTTGTTGAAGATTTCATCGGTCACTCGTCCCACTTTTCGAATAGTCATTTCCAAATAGCCGTCGCCGAAGTCGCTTACGGAAATCGGCGCCTCTCCCGCTTTCGGTACGGATAGCTGAACAAATTGACCGCTTCGCAAGTCCATATCCGACTCCACGAAAAATGTGTAGTCAATATCGGTTTGCGGAACAATTTTCAATATCTTGGATGGTTTCGGTAAATACGGATTCATTATCGCACCTCCTTTTGTTCTGCTATTTTATTTGATACTTTGTTGATACAGTTTGCAAACGAAATATATTCCGGACATCTGTCGTCACATCGACCGCAGCCGACGCACATATCGGTGCCGAATATTTTTTTGAAATCGTAAATCTTGTGCATGGTCTTGAAACGCATTCGTGAGCCGTTGTCTTTACGGAAAGTGTGACCGCCCGCCATGTCGGTAAATTTATCCACATGACAGCCCGCCCAAACTCTTTTTCTCTCGCCGACATTCCCATTGTCATCATACGAAATATCGGTCGAAGTAAAGCAAGAGCATGTAGGGCACACAAAATTACAACGACCGCAAGCGATGCAGCGTCTGGTATATTCGTCCCACAATGCGTCATTGAACAAATCGATGCCGATATCTTCCGCATTCGGCACATTCACTTCAAAAGAATTTTCCGTTACAAAAGCCGGTGTAAAGTCATACATATTGCTTTTCTCGAAGTAGCTATTCAGTTTTTCGTCTTGCACAGCTATGTAAACTTTTCCCTCGTCAAATCCGATTGCCATTTCATAGTTTGAAGTTTGGTTCGTTCCCATCGAAACGCAAAAACAATTTTCAAAACTCTTTTTGCATTCCATCAACACAAATTTGATTTTGTCTCGCTTTCTCTTATAATACGGATCCGCAATCAGCCCGTTGTTGAGAAAAATATCATCCATGCGTTTCATGGCATGAATATCGCAAGAGCGCACAAAAACCAAAGTCTCCCGAATATCATTCTGAGCCTCGGTCAACTGTTCTCCCACGATATGAAACATGGTTTCCGTTACCGGAAAAGCAATCTCCTTTGCCGAAAACATCGATTTTTCTTTGTGCTCAATCTGCGTTACCGAAGAAATTTTTTCATATCGGATATTGTCCGTATCCGAAAAACGACCGCGCCCCACCAGACGAACGGGGGCAAAAAGGTCATAACTTTTTGCGAGTTCGCCAAGCACCTTGTCAAACTCTTCATGTGTCAGTTCATAACCCATAATATTCTCCTTACATACCTCGGAGTTTCAAAACTCCATAACATTACCTGTTTGGAGTATAGCATAGGTTAAAAGAAAAATCTGTAACATATATTACAGATTTCACTTTTAAGGCTTATTTTTTTATTTTTTATAATCCTTTCTCTTTTGATTCTTCCATGCGCTGCCATTTCATCTCTTCCCCGAAGGCGTCAAATTTCTTTCGCTTTGCCGTCAGTTCTTCAATATCGATGACATAGACATCGGTGACTTTGAGACCGCTTGCTATCGCCTTGTCGAAATATGCCATCCATTGCGGCGTGAATTTTTCGCAAATCGCGCGCAAGCCTTTTATTTTCTCGTCGTCGTTTTCCAATTTTTGAATGAAGCCGAGCACCATCGCCGATTCAAATTCGGTCGTAAAAATTTTGCTGGTCAACTGCGCAAATTTTTCCGGCTCGCTCGTCATTTCCTCCACCGCATTTTTGTCAAACACCGTCGGTACATGATGCTCTCCGACAAAGCTGATGTGCACTTTCGGATTTTTAGGAATAAGCTCCACTTTTTTACCCGCCTTGGCGGAATGAAAATATAATTTTCTGCCGATGCGTGCAATCGAGAGCGGAATGCCGTAAGCCTCTTGGTCATCCACCAAACTCATCACGCCGAATCTTGCTTTATCTATCACTTGCAGCGCAAATTCTTCGCCCATCTCTCTGTCTTTTCTGCGCATAAAACACCTCCTGTATCAATCGCTTTCGTCCATTATATCATTTTTGCATCCATTGCACAAAAAGCTGTCGCAAAATAAGAATTTCATTTTGCAACAGCTTCCTTTTTATTGCTCGAACAGCACCGAGTTTTCCAAGAATACATGAAGATGGATATCATCGACCAGCTCATGCAATTTTTGAAATGCCAGTTGATAGGTTCGGCAGGCATCTGCCGGCGGTGTGAAATCATTCGTCAAGTTCTGAAGTTTTTTCAAAATCTCACCGACTTGTTCATGGTCGTCCCGCAGCTTGCTCCAATCCACATCCGCTTGTAAGGCGTTTGGAAAAACAATCTTTTCTTCATCCGCAAAATGCGGCATCAAATCTTGCTTGAGTGCCAAAAAAGTTTGATAGATGGCGGTGAGTTCTTCCGCATGTTGCGCATAATGCACATAGAGAATTTTCGCCAGCAGCTTCTCCACTTCTTCAACCAATTCTTCTTCTTTTCGATGATGAGTGTTGACGATGTAGTTGACCAATTCTTTCTTGCTCATTTGAAGCGCCTGTCGCCAATCATTTATTTCTTTTGTCGATTCATAGCGATTCAGTTGCGCCACAAAATCGTCCACATCCAAACCCTGCTTTGCAACGGCATCTTCCAGAATTTGCCAGCCTCCGCAACAAAAATCGATATTGTTTTCGCTGAGCAGTTCCACGATATTGGGGCGCTCCTTGACCGCCTGCTCCACTTTCATTGTTTTTGTAATCATAACTCCTTCTTTCTATCCGCATGCTTTGACGAGTTCTTCCGCAATTTTTTTGATTTGCTCGCGGTCGTCATCCTTCATGGTCCAATTTACATTCGCGAATGTCTCAATCGTTTCAAATCCCGCGTCCGCCAAAGATTTTTGAATCACCTTCGGCGCTTCGCCCGACCAACCGTAAGTGCCGAACGCCGCCGCTTTTTTCTTTTTGAATTCAAGCGACTTCAAAAAGTGCAGCCAACCCGCCACGCTGGAGAGGATATCTTTTCCGACCGTCGGAGAGCCCACCGCGATGGCTTTGGATTTGAATACTTCCGTCATAATTTCGTTCTTATCTTCTTTTGCGCAGTTGTAAATTTTCACCACCGTATCCGGCGAAAACTCATGAAGGTACTCGCCCAACAGATGCGCCATCGACGCGGTCGCCTCCCACATCGTATCATAGACGATGGTGATTTGATTTTCCTGATAGTCATTGCACCATTGGCTGTATTTTTCAACAATCTGCAACGGATTGTCTCGCCAAATCACGCCATGCGACGGCGCGATGATGTCGATTGGCAGATTGAATGAAATAATTTCTTCCAATTTTCTTTTGACGAGCGGTGAAAACGGATTGAGTATATTGGCGTAATATTTCATCGCTTCCTTGTCGAGCAAGCATTTGTCGGCTTTGTCATTAAAAAGTTCCTGCACCGCAAAATGCTGACCGAAAGCATCGTTGGAGAATAAAATATTGTCACCCGTCAGATAGGTCGCCATCGAATCCGGCCAATGCAGCATTTTCATTTCAACAAAGATAAGCTGCTTTCCGTTTCCGATATCCAAAGTGTCGCCGGTTTTGACCACATTGAAATTCCAATCCTGATGAAATTGTCCTTTCAAACTGTTCACCGCATTTTTCGTGCAGTAGATCGGTGTGTCGGGAATTTCTTTCATCAAAGACGGCAACGCGCCGGAGTGGTCAATTTCGCCATGATTTACAATGATATAGTCAATTTTTTTGAGATCGATCTCTTTCTTCAGATTCTCAACGAAATATTGGTCATGAGGTTTCCAAACGGTATCTATCAATACGGTTTTTTCTTCCTCAATCAAATATGCGTTTTGACTGGAGCCGTTGAAAACGGAATAGTCGTCTCCATGAAATTGCGTCAATTCCCAGTCGATGAATCCCAACCACGAAACATTTGATTTTACATGCCTTCTCATAACAACCTCCTTAATCTGTCATAAATGGTGAATATCTCCTCCCTTAGTTCCTTTCTTTTATTGTATTCCTCCAAATGAAAAAATACCGTAACATGAGTTACATTTATAAAAAAAGAGATAAGCCTTTTCAGACTTATCCCCTTCTATTATAATTCATCTTTCATCGAAAGTTGGATCTTTTCTCTCTCTTTGTCGATGCCGATAACGGTTACGGAAACGACATCGCCGACGGAAACGACATCCATCGGATTTTTGACATATTTGTTGCTCAGTTTGGAAATATGCACCAAGCCGTCATTTTTCAATCCGATATCGACAAATGCACCGAAGTCCACGACATTTCGAACGGTGCCGTCGAGCTTCATCCCAATCGTCAAATCGTCGATGTTCAGCACATCGGACTTGAGTATGACGGGATTGAGATTTTCACGCACATCGCGTCCCGGCTTTTTGATTTCGGCAATGATATCTTTCAGCGTCGGTACCCCGATGTCGAGCTTGCTCGCCAATTCTTTTACTTTGGCGGCTTCCAATTTGCGAATCGCTTCCGGATTTGATTCGCTCAAATCCTGCTCGGTAATTCCGATTTCTTTCATCAGGGCTTTCGCTTTGTCATAGCTTTCCGGATGCACCGCCGTATTGTCGAGCACTTCGACGGAGTCTTTGATTCGCAAAAAGCCTGCGGATTGCTCAAAGGCACTCGCACCCAATCGCTTTACCTTGAGCAATTCTTTTCGGTTTTTGAATTTGCCTTCGGTCTCGCGATATTCCACGATATTTTTTGCAACCGCCGAGCTGATGCCGGACACATAGCCGAGCAATGCAACGGATGCGGTATTAAGATCCACGCCTACGGTATTTACGCTCGCTTCGACGACCCCACCGAGCGCTTCTTTGAGTCTGCCTTGGTTGACATCATGCTGATATTGTCCGACGCCGATATGCTCCGGATCGATTTTAACCAATTCGGCAAGCGGGTCGATTACTCGTCGCGCAATGGATACGGCTCCTCGGAGCGACACATTGAGGTCGGGGAATTCTTCCGTTCCGAGTTTGGATGCGGAATATACGGATGCGCCCGCCTCGCTGACAATCAGATATTTGACATCTCTTTTGGCATCTTTGATGATTTCGGCTACAATTTTTTCGGATTCGCGCGATGCGGTTCCGTTTCCGATGGCAATCAGGTCGATGGCATATTTATCAATCATCTTCAAAATCGTCGCCTTGGTTTCCGCAACTTTGTTCTGCGGCTCGGTCGGATAAACCGTCGTCGTGGCGAGCAGTTTTCCGGTATCATCCACAACCGCAATCTTGCAACCCGTTCTAAAGGCCGGGTCCCATCCGAGTACGGTCTTGCCGAGCACCGGACCTTGCATCAACAGATTCGCCAAGTTCTTTCCGAATACCGAAATCGCACGCTCGCCCGCCTCTTCGCTCAGCTCGGAGCGGATTTCACGCTCGAGTGAAGGCAGGAGCAATCTCTTGAGCGCATCTTCAATGATGGTCGTCATGATCTCGCGATGCAAATCGCTGCGGATATATTTTTCCGAAACCATCTTGAAAATTTCTTCATCCGGATGGTTGATTTTCACTTTCAGCACATCCTCGCGCTCGGCTCTGTCTATCGCAAGCACTTGGTAGGATTTGATTTTGCTCACGCGCTCGACGAATTCGAAATACATCTGATAGACTTTGGCATTTTCAATTTCTTCTGCGCCTTTTTTGAGCGAGGTTTCAATCATCGCCTTGTCAAAATCGACATCGCGAATCAATTTTTTGAGCTCAAAATCTTCGGCTATCATCTGCGCCAAAATATCACTGGCGCCCTGAACCGCTTCTTCTACACTCGTCACGCCCAGTTCTTCATTGATAAATTCGCCCGCGCGCTCATAGACATTTTCGTTCCCCAGCAGAATCACGATGGAGAGCGGCTCCAACCCTTTCTCAATCGCAACGGATGCTCTGGTCTTTTTCTTCTTCTTGTACGGCTCGTAGATATCTTCGACCTCGACCATCGTCTGCGCATTGTCGATGGCAAGTCGTATCTCATCGGTCAACTTGCCCTGCTCCTCAATCGAATTCAAGACACTCTCTTTGCGCTCGAGCAGATTTCGAAGATATTTCAGCCTTTCAAAAAAATCTCTAAGTATCTCATCCGACATTTCGCCCGTCTGCTCTTTACGATAACGCGCGATAAACGGAATGGTTTTGCCTTCGTCAATCAAGGCAATCGTGTTTTCAACCTGCTCCGGACGCAGCTTGAATTCATTTTGTAAAACCTGATAAATATTCATATAGCTCCTTTGACACAAACAGGCTGCAAAACGCAGCCCACTTGATTATAGATTATTGAGTCCCGGCGGCGATACGATATAGTAGCCTTCCGCAAAAGTTTCTCCGATATTGGAAATTTTGTGCGGAATATTGCTTCGAATATAGATGGTATCTCCCGGGTGAAGTACATACACATCATTACCCATCGTCACTTCGATGATGCCCTTCGCCAGCACCAAAATTTCTTCCGCATCATGAATCGTAAATTCATCCATATCGGTGGATTGCGGTCGGATGCTGAATTTTGCGGCAAGCATTTTCGCTCCGTGTTTTTCTCCGTTCTCAATCGATGTCATCAATTCGTAAGACACCGCGGAATTTGGAAAAAACATCTTTACCCGCTCGTCTTTTTTGACAACCGGATTTTCTTTTTTGATATCGTCCATCAAAAGATAGATAGGAATATTGAGTGCATTGGATATTTTGCGTAGAGATGTCAGCGACGGCTCGATCAATCCTCGTTCAAGTTGTGAAATATAACTTGAAGACAGATTGGTGATTTCAGCCAAATCCCCCAGCTTTAACCCTTTGTTTTTTCTCGTGTTTCTAATTTTTTCACCGAGCATAGTCTTCCCCTTTGCAAGCTTTCTTTTACCTATTCTTTTTGCGAAAACATTTTCTTTACCTATTATATCATATTGAACTAAATTCTTTAATAGTTTTTCAGTATATTTTTATTTTATATGGCTAATTTCTCGCAAAAAATATTCAAATATAAAATTCATTACAGTCCTATGAAAAATGTAACCAGAATCGGAACGGCGAATGAGAGAATCACCCCGCTGACGAAACAGACGACCGCCGTTGTCGAATCCGTCTCTTTGGACACAATCGGCAAAAGCGTGTCCATGCCTGCCGCTCCCGTCGGCGCAATCGCTTCAAAAAATCCGATATATTTGGCAATCCACGGCACAAAGATAATCGAAAAGACCTCTCTCGTCACATTGGATAAAAAAGCAATCGCGCTGAGCTCCGCCGAATGAGAAGCGATTAAAATCGGCGCCAAAGAGTACCACGCAAAGCCCGATGCGACCGCCGCACCTTCGTTCCATCGGTAGCCCATCAAAAGCCCGACGACAATTCCGGCTACGATGCTGCCCGCTCCAATCGCTAAAGGCACAATCAAAATACGAGCGCCCAGCATTTTAATCTTTCTAAAAACCTCATTGCTTTTGCCGAGGTCGATGCCGACAAAGAACAGCAGCGCGCAAAGTCCCAGATGAATGATTTGCGAATTGAATTTTTCAAAGGGTGCGGGCAAAAAAATACCGAGCAGCACGCCGCTGCAGACCGCAATTAAAATTTTCTTCGTCATTGCTTGCCTCCTTTGAGTAAAAACCGGCTTGCAAGATGAACGAACAAAATGCTCATCGCAATCGTCGAAAGCCCGAATAGAATTCCCCGCAAACCGATGGTCGCAAGCGATTTTAGAATTTCATCATTCATGCCCAAGCTGATGCCCATCGCAAAGAGCAACACCATCAGACAGAGCATTTGAATTTTCTCGACGGAATGATACAGATTGTCGCCGAATAATTTGAAACGGCTCAAGAGCATTCCCGCTGCCAGAAGCAGTATATATAACAGTAGATTTACAATCGACATATTTCCCTCCCAATCCAATGTATCATATTCCCACGCCGTTTTCAAGCCGAAAACTTTTGTAAAACAAAAGACAGACGGTCTCCCAAACCACCTGTCTTTCGTCTTACATTTCGCCCATTTGTCTTCGCATGTGAAAAAACGCCCCCAGCATACCCGCGTTGTTCCCATTCTCCGCAAAGGTAAATTTCGTTTTTTCCCGAATGACATCGAGCATTACTTTTTTGAGCGAGTTGCCCAATCGCGGTGCCAAAAACTCGGATTGCTCCATTATCCCCCCACCCAGCACAACGACCTCCGGATTCACCACATAGCAAATGTTGGCAATTCCGATTGCAAGATTTTCCATCAGATTGTCAATTTCCTCATTACAGATGCTGTCCCCCATTTTTGCTCGTTCAAATATCCAGCGTCCGTCAATTTCGCTTTTGGATTTGTTATAGCGCGCCGCCACTTTTTCGATCAAGGCGGTGGTGGATGCCAAATCCTGATAGATTGCATCTTTACCCGTGTGCATATAACCCACTTCAAAAGCGGAACCGGTTGAACCGTGAAAAACCTCGCCATTTATTACCATACAAGAACCTATCCCCGTCCCGACTGTAATGCATACGCAGATATTCGCTCCTTTGGCAGCGCCCCTAATCGCTTCCGAAAGTCCCGCGCAGTTTACATCATTTTCGACCTCGCAAGCCAGCCCCACTTGCTCGCGAATAATCTTTTTCCAGTTTATCCCCTTATAATCCGGAATTTGTTTGCCTGCGTAGATGATTTCCCCTTTTTCAACATCTACCATGCCTGCGGTAGAAATCCCCACCGCTTCGATTGTGTATTTATCCACATAATCCTTACATATCCCCGTGACCAGCTCAACCAAATGAGCTCCCCCTTTGTGTGCATTGGATGCCGTTTCGGATTTCTCAACGAATTTCCCCTCTTCGTCGATAATTCCATGCTTAAGTTTTGTTCCGCCAATATCGATGGCAATATACTGTTTCATAAACCCTCCGTCAGTCGCTGTGCACTTCCCCTGTGCGCGCGCCCGTTGTCATCAAACTACCGCTGAACCTAAGCGATGCTCCGCTGCGATTAGCCTACCAAATATTTTTGGTAAATCTCTTTTGCAATTTCTTTTTGCTGATTCGTTGCGCTCGCCATCGGTTGTCTGTTGTATCCCGCATCGACTCCCTGAACGGCAAGAATGGTTTTCAGCGTCGGGTAAAGCCCGTTGCTTAGAATCGCCTGAATCAAATCGTTGGTATCATTTTGGTGCTTTCTCGCTTCCGCAATATTGCCTTTTTCAAGATTTTCCATAATCAATCTTGCGCGAATGCCGTTGACATTGAATGTCGAACCGATTGCTCCGTCGATGCCGATTACCGCCGCCGGCAACATCATTTCGTCAAATCCCGCGAAAATCAGTTTATCCGGGAAGGCTTTTCTCATGCGCTCCAGCAGGAAGAAGTCGCCCGCGGTAAATTTTACCCCGACAATTTTCTTGTTTTCAAACAGCTCCGCAAATTGTGCAATATCCATATTCACGCCGGTAAGTACCGGGATGGAATAGATAATCATGCGATTATCGACATGCTCCAAAATGCTGTTATAATAATTTTTGATTTCTGCAAAACTGAATTTGTAGTAAAAAGGTGTCACCGCAGAAATCGCATCATAACCAAGTTCCGTGGCATATTTCGCCAACTCGATGGACTCATAGATATTGAGGGAGCCGACCTGCGCAATCAATTTGATTTTGTGCGCCGACTCTTCCATCGCAATTTTGAAGATTTGTTTTTTCTCTTCGGTGTTAAGCATAAAGTTTTCGCCCGTACTTCCTCCGACATACAAACCGTCAATTTTCATCTTATCAATATTGTGTCGCACAATCTGTCTTGTGCCTTGCTCGTTGATGCTTCCGTCCTCGTTGAAAGAAACCAAAAGGGCAGAATACAATCCTTTTAATTCGCTGCTCATTGTATCTCCTATTCGTTGATTGCATTTACATATTTTTGCGTTATCAGTTGCGGTCTGGTAATCGATGACCCGACGACCACACTGTAACAGCCGAGGTCGAGTACCCTTTTTGCTTTTTCGGGTGTATCGATATTGCCTTCAGCGATAATCGGTTTTTTCGCTTTGGCGAGCAAGTCACGAATGATTTCAAAATCATTTTCTTCGATTTGCAATCCTTTGCTGTGCTTCGTATAGCCCACCAGAGTCGTTCCTAAAAAGTCGAATCCCAATTTTTCCGCCAAAAGCGCTTCTTCAACGGTTGAACAATCCGCCATAAAAAGCTGGTTCGGATATTTTTGCTTCACTTCCCGAAAGAATTCCTCAAGACCGATTCCCCCCGGTCTTTTTTCGTCGGTCGCATGCATCGCGATGATTTCGACGCCCGCCTTTACCAAATCATCCACCTCTCTCATCGTCGGTGTGATATAGACATCGGAACCTTCATAATTCTTTTTGATGATTCCGATAATCGGCAGGTCGGTATTCTTTTTGATTTCAGCGATATCCTCCACCGTATTCGCCCGAATCCCTTTTGCACCTCCTTCTTTTGCAGCAAGTGCCATTCTCCCCATGATGAACGAGGAGTGAAGGGGTTCATGCTCGAGTGCCTGACACGAAACTACCAACGCGCCCTTTATCTTTTCAACTTTACTCATATTTCCCCTTTGTGTTAATCTTTCCGTCTTGAATTTTTCTGTCTAAAATAGATGACGATATTCGTGATGATACTGCTCAGCACCACCGGTACATAGTTGAAATACATCGCATAGCTCGCCGCTTCCTGATGGAGCATGCCCGATTTGGTCATATAGAGCAACAGCAGAACCGCGATTGCATTGATGAGAAGTGGCGGTAACCACAACTTTTTGAACAGACGATTGAGCATCAAGGTGACCAACACGCTGAGCAAAATATAGTACCAACTGTAGTATAGCCAAGCCAAAATTATCATTATCCTTTTACCGCTCCCATCGTAACGCCCTGTGTAAAGTAGCTTTGGAAACTTAGAAATACCACGATCATCGGCAAGGATGCCAAGAGCGCGCCCGCCATCAGCAAGCCGTAGTTGGTCGTAAATTCAGCACTCTGTGCAAGTGCCGACAAGCCGAGCGGCAAAGTTTTCATCGTTTCCGAATTGGTGAACACAAGCTGTGAAAAATAATCGTTCCAACTGGATATAAAAGTGAATATCGCGAGCGCTCCAATTCCCGGTTTGACAATTGGAAGTACGATGCTCGTAAAGGTTTTGAGCTCGCCGCATCCGTCAATTTTTGCGGATTCCAGCAATTCTTTCGGCACCGATGTCGTAAACTGACGCATCAGGAATACGCCGAACGGCCATCCCACCGCCGGCAGAATGAGTGCGCGATAGGTATCCATCAAGCCGAGCTCGGTAATGAATTTGAGCAGCGGAATCAGAATAACCTGTTTCGGCAATGCCATCGCTCCGACAAACAGAATGAAAATCAGCTTTGCGCCGATAAATTTCTTTTTCGCCAATGCATAACCCGCAAGCGATGCGGTCGTGCATACCAAGATGGTCGTCATCGATGAAATGAACACGGAGTTGAAAAACCATCTTGCCGTAAGCGGCACCAACAATTTATCAAAGTTCTCCAAGGTCGGATTGATTGGAAACCATTCCGGCGGAACCTGTACTGCAACGGATTGCAATTTGAACGAGCCGGTCACTATCCAGTAGAACGGGAATATAAAAAATATCGTCAATGCAATGAGTATTATCATTGAAACCACTGAGAATACAGAGATTTTCTTTTTTTGCATACTCCCTCCTAATCAATATCCTTGGATAAAAATTTGAACTGTACCAATGAAATCATTGCGATAATTATCGCCAGTATCACACCCATCGCGGATGAAATTCCGAATCGCCCTTCCTGAATCGCGGTCTGATATACCAAGTACATCACCGTTGAAGTGCCGTAATTCGGCCCGCCCGCCGTCAAGAGCTGAATGAGTGCGAAAATTTGAAAGCTGTTGATGGTCGTAACCACCACGATATACAAAGTCGTCGGCAAAATCTGCGGCCAGATAATCTTTCTGAAAATCGTCCAATTATTCGCGCCGTCAATCGTCGCCGCTTCAATATAATCCTTCGGCACATTGCCCAATGCGGCAACATACAGAATGATGGGCTGCCCCACCGAAGTCGTAATCAAAATCGCAATGATTGCATAGATTGCGGTTGCATTTCCGCCGAGCCAATCCACATTGCCTGAGATGATGTTCGCGGATTTGAGCACATAGTTCAAAATTCCATATTGCGGATGATAAATCCACGCCCAAACCACCGTCACCGATACAACGGATGAAATTGCCGGCAGATAGAAGACGCCGCGGAAGAATGAGCGCACCTTTGCATTTTTGTTGTAGATATTCACCGCAACAAAGAGCGCGAATACGATTACGATGGGCACCGCCACTGCGGTAATAAAAGTCGTGTTTGCCAATGACTTGAGAAAAACTTTGTTTTCAATCAGGCTCGCATAATGTTTCAAGCCTACAAAATCCTGATTTCTCCCGCGAAAACGGAAGAAAGAAAGATATACGCCCTTCATCATCGGATAGAGAACGAAGGTACAGAAAAAACTAAGGGAAGGCAGCAAGAATAGGTAACCTACCAAAGTTTCTTTCATTTTGCGTTTTCTCCTAAGATGTTCCGAGTTCTTTGCTAAATTCTCCATTTGCTTTCCTTCCCTTAAAACTGAGAAAGGGAATCCCTTTCTCAGTCCACTATCTTACTTTGCATCTTCAATCGTTTTGTTTGCCGCTTCCACAAACTCATCCAATGCCGGCTTCGGCTGAACATCACCGTTGAGTACGCCTTGTACCATCGGGAACCAAAGTTGTCTCATTTGAATGAAGCCCGGAATCGTGTTGTAGTATGGGCCATAGAATTCGCTCATTGTTTCAGCGAATTTCAATTCTTCGTCATCATATAGTCCGGTTACGCCGGTTTTTGCGGAGAAGTTTCCTGTCGCTTTCAGCGTTCTTTGTCCCCACTGCTCATCGTTTATCATAAAGTCAACGAACAATTTGGAAGCTGCGATACGGTCTTCGTCATTGTTGTCGAAGATTGCCGGTCCCGCTACCAAGTATTCCAACTCGGTTTTTCCGGAGTTGTTCGGGAATGGAATCAATACGGAATCCATCTTACCGTCTTTTGTAAATTCTTTGTACTTGTTTACCGGATACAAAATTGTTCCCGCTGCAGTTTGGTTACCGAATTCTTCGATTGCCGCTCCCGCATCCAATGCGATACCTTTTCCAAGCAGACCTTTGTCATAAGCCATTTTGATCCACTCCATAGATTTCACACCGTTTTCATCATTGATGGTATATTTTGTTACCGCATCGTCCGTAATCCAAGAACCGTATAGGTTGGAAACAAATGCTCTCGGACCCTGGTCGCCCGCTTGTGATTTTGCATAAAGAATTACCGGTGCAACCTCAGGCTTCTTCTCCTTGATTGCTTCAAGCAATGCTTGGAATTCTTCCACTGTCCACGCTCTGTGCTCTTTGTCAAGCGGAAGCATGTCCGCGATGCCCAATTCTTCAAGCATTCCTTTGTTGAAGCCCATCATGAACGGAGCAACACCTTGCGGATAAAGATAAATTTTTCCATCGAAGCTGCTTGCCGTAACCGCTGCCGGAATCAACTCGGATTTCGGTACGATATCTTCAAGGTCAACCAAATATCCTTTGCTTGCCCAGTCAATTACTCGACCCGGTGCGTCATATACGACATCCGGATTGGTTTGCGATTGAATCGCCGTCTCCAATTTTGCCGGTCCGTCGCTGAACTCGATTGCCTGATATTCCACTTTTACATTCGGATGCTTCTCTTCAAATGCTTTGATAAGTGCAGCATCATATCCCTTTGAGTCAAACTCGGAGTCCCCTGTGAAGTTCGGGAAGTTCCAGAATGTGATTGTAATCGGATTTTCCGGAGTGTATGCCTCCAATCCGGTCATTTCAGTTTGATTTTTTTCCGGGGTAGTCGGCTGATTTGTGCCGGTTTCTTCTTTCTTTGCGCAGCCTGCCATCAGACCCAAAGAAATAGCGCCTACCGCAAGAATAGTCATTAGTCTTTTCATATTTTTCCTCCTACTATTTTTATATGTCAACTTCATTGAAGCCGAAACCTAAACAATTCGCTCCTGCGAGTCTTTATCAAAGAAATACATCTTGTCTCTTTCCAAACGGAAAGCGACTTTGGTGTGGGAAGCCACGGTTTCATTCACGCCCACTTTCGCAATCAGGCGCTGTGAGCCGACATTCCCGTGCAAAATACTCTCATGCCCCAACAGCTCGCTGACTTCCACATCGTATAAAAAGCTGCTCGGTTCATTTGCTTCCGACTTGTGAATATTCTCCGGACGAATGCCCATCACCACTTCTTTTTTGTCATAAGCCTTGAGCTTGTCCAACTTGTCCGCGGGAATTTCAATTTTGACATCGTCCCATACGAAATGATTGCCATCCATCTTGCCATAGACGAAGTTGGTTGCCGGCGCTCCGACAAAACTTGCTACGAACATATTCTTCGGATTGTTGTAAATCTCCTTCGGCGTTCCGATTTGCTGAATATGACCCTTGCTCATAACAACGATTCGGCTCGCCATCGTCATCGCTTCCGTCTGGTCATGCGTCACATAGATGGTCGTCGCTCCGATTCGCTCATGCAATTTGATAATCTCCGAGCGCATCTGCACACGCAATTTCGCATCCAGATTCGACAGCGGCTCATCCATCAAAAACACTTTTGCATTTCGAACGATTGCTCGCCCGAGCGCCACCCGTTGTCGTTGCCCTCCGGAAAGCTCCTTCGGTTTTCTATCCAAATAATCCTTGATTTCCAAGATAGCTGCCGCTTCCTGAACGCGACGGTCGATTTCGTCCTTCGGTATCTTCTTTATCTTCAATCCGAAAGACATATTTTCATATACCGTCATGTGCGGATAAAGCGCGTAGCTCTGGAACACCATCGCAATATCTCTGTCCTTCGGCTCGACATTGTTCATCAATTTCTCATCGATAATGAGCTCGCCGTTTGAAATATCTTCCAATCCGGCAATCATTCGCAGCGTTGTCGATTTTCCGCAACCGCTGGGTCCTACAAAAACAATAAACTCTTTGTCCTTTATATCCAAATTGAAATCAAAAACCGCCTGCACGCCATTCTCGTAAATTTTATCAATATGTTTGAGTTGCAGATTAGCCATTTTTTCCTCCCGTTGTTCTCTTTTTATACTCCAAACTCTTTTTGATAACCGAGTTGGCTGTTCTCTCTCGCATGCGGAATGCCACTTCTTCATCACGCATCGCATATCCCGTACAAATCAAGTCGGTGATAAAAAGCTGCGACACACGCCCGCTCAAACTTCCTCCGTCCATCGGCGATTCTTTGCCTGCCGACAGGATGACCAGGTCGGCAATCTCCGCCGCCGGTGATAAGGCATGATTTGTAACCGCAATGACTTTGGCACCGTTTCGTTTGGCAATCTCAAGCGCATCCACGATATCCTGCGTATAGCCGCTGAGTGAAAAAGCGATAATCAAATCGCTCTCGCCAAGCACCGATGAAGTCATCGCCTGAAAATGAGAATCCGTAACCGCCTGTACGGTACATCCGTAGCGAAGCAATCGCGATTGCATGTCCAGCGATGCATTGCCGCTCGTACCCACGCCATAGACAAAAACCCGCTTGGCTTGCGAAATCATATCCACCGCCACTTCAATTCTCGCCTTATCCAAAATCTGATTCGTACTCTTGATGGCATTTTGCAAATTCATTGTAATGTAATCCACATAATGCATTCCTTCTTCGCTTGCCGCCGAAGGAACCTCTTTCGCTACGGTCAGTTTGAAATCATGAAAACCTTCAAATCCGATTTTGTGACAAAAGCGCACGATGGTCGCCTCGCCGACGCCGATGCTTTTTGAAATTTCCTGGAGCGTCTGATAAATGATTTGATCTTTTTCTTCCACAACATAATCCGCAACCTTTTTCTCCCCCTTTGAAAGCGATGGATAAAACGATTGGATAATATTTATATATCTCATAATCGACCTCCTTATTAGGAATTATACCACAAAAAAAAATTATGGCAATGGTTTTCCTCAAAAAAACTCCATTTCAAAAATAATTTTTGGAGTGACACTTCTTAATTTGATTTTCAATTCTCGACATCGTAATTGCTTCCCGATTTTACCCATAAAACTTTGCGTTTCAACTTTTTTCGTTTATTTGTAGATGGGCTTTATTCAACATGCTATAATAATAAAAGAGAATAACTTCTTGTAAAAATTTCATTTTTGTATAAGGATCGGTTGTGATGCAAAGCTTCCTTATATAATAAGCTTTCGACATCAAAAACGATATTGAAGACTTATCGGAAGAAAAGCTTCCTATTATATAGTCGATTCGCGTTTGAAAATCGGAGACTGTCGAAGAAAAACTTTTTACTTCAAAGGTCGGCTTTGGCATCGACTGTTTTTTTCGAGGAAAAATTTTATCGGGAGGAAAGAGATGAAAAGAGTGAAAAACCGTTTGGATGAATTGGAGTTTCGTGTGCAGCAATTGGAGCATGAAATTCGAATCATGCGCAATGCGCAAAAAAACGAATGGCAAATGAGTGAAACGGATTTATCCGGAAGCGACGGGAAACTTCCAAAGGAATCCGAATGGCAACCCGCCGCATCGATACCGTTTCAGGAAGCTGTTGACGAAGTCGCCGCTTTTACGCAAAACCCGGCTGAAAGTTTTTCTTCGCCGAAGGAATTTCAAAAGCGCCCGTCCATACCAAATTTCAAAGACAACGAATCTTTGGTCGGTAAATATTTTATCGGTGCCTTGGCATCGCTTTTGATATTTATTGGCGCCGCATCCTTTGTCGCCATCGTGTGGAACAAAATCAGTCCGGAGGTAAAACTTGCCGTCGTCAGCATCGTCGGTCTTACGCTAAGCGCAGTCGGACTCAAAATGACATTCAAAAAGGCGAGCAATGTCAGCGCCATTGTTTTCGGAACCGGAATCGGACTCGTCTATATCGCCATCGTGTCGGCAAACTTGGTATTTCATCTCATCAGTCACGAAGCCTCCGCCCTGCTCTGTGTGCTTTGGACCTTGATGATTCTGTTTTCGCATCGCTATACCAAATTATATTTTACGATTCTCATCGCAGCGATTGGAAGTTTTATCAATCTTTGCTTCGAGCTCAGTTATGTCGAAAGTTCCAAAGACATTATGCTCATCATCGCTTATACGAGCGTCGTCTCGATGATGTTGCTCTATATGAGCAATTCGCTCGACAAAGTTCGAAATGCCGTCAGCATCTTTTTTGCTTTCTTTAATTTCGCATTGATTTTCTTAGTAACTTTTTCGATATGGGGCGCAGTATATCCTTTGGAGCAAACCGTCATCACCCTGATGATAATGCTGATTACCAATTGGATGTATCGTTTGGCAAACAGAGAGGATATGAGTTTCACATATTTGATACTCACGCTGTTTTCGACCATATTTTTGTTTTTATATATCGCCTATACGCTTGCGGATTCGGAGGCACTCGCTTTAGCCGAGTGGCAATCGGCAGCCATTCTCTTTGTTGTGATATTAGTACAATGCGTAATCAATCATATCCACTATCCGAAAATCGAAAAATCACTGACCTTGTTCTACACATTACCGCTTTATGTGGCGACGATGCCTATCATCGACAAGCTGTTTGATTTTTGGGCAATGGGCGCTGCACCGATTATGCTCTTGTTTATTTTGCGCAAAAAAATTTGGAAGAAAAGCATTCCCGTTCCTTATATGATGATGCTCATCCTGCTGGATTTTATTTTCATCTATAATGACAGCTCTGTTTGGACGCTTGCTCTCAGCATCGCCAACCTGCTCTTGCTGTTCTATATTTTGCATGAAGAAAAGTGCAAGGAAATTCTATATAAAAACGGGGCTGTCGCGATATTGATTTTAGCCTACTTCAAAATTTCTTATGACATCTGCGACTTGTTGCTTCTCGATGTTTACGACACTAAAAATACTATCGCCTACTTGATGAGCGTCATCACCGTCATTTTTATTTACAAAATCGGTTACCTCAGAAGCAAGGATGAAGAACAATCCCATTTGCAGCAACATCTCGGACTCTATATTTTTTCGACGCTGTTGTATTTATTCGGCATGCAGCAAATGGTGACTGTCGATTCGATAACGCTTCGCTTTGTCATCATGCTTGCAACACTTATCATCGCATTATTTCAAAGTCGTCTGCTGCTGTCGGACTACAAAGAAATTCCGAATTATATCGGTATTTGGCTCGTGGCAAAATACTTTCTCTTCACATGGGTCATGTTGCGCGCTTTCTGGGAGCTTCCGTTCGAGTCCGTATCATACAGCGTCGTCGGATTATTGATGGCGGTCGGTGCAATCTATGCCGGTTTCAAACTCAATGTGAATATTATTCGCCGGTTCGGTCTCGGAATCACGATGCTTATGGTTGCAAAATTCATTTTTGTTGACCTTCAAGGAGAAAACTCGATTACCCGAGTCCTCGCCTTCGTCGCCGGCGGTGTGCTCTGCTTCATTATCAGCATCATTTACAATCGCCTCAGCAAAGAATAATCCAATCTAAAATCTAAAAGGCATTTCCAAATAGCCGATCAAAATCGCAATCGATTGAGGTCGGCACAAGAAATGCCTTTTGTTGTTTTGTTGTTGTTTGCTGTTATACTACTTTCTCTCTTACTCGGTTATCATGCTTTTCCAAATCTGATTACAAAAGCATCAACAGCAAAGAATGACAATGCTTGAAAACAGATTTTCGTCGCAATCGAGCTTGAGTATTCCGTCATATTTGTTCACGATTTCTTTGACATTTTTAAGTCCCAGTCCATGTCCTCGCCCGCTTTTCGTCGTTAGAAAAGCACCCGATTTATTTTTTCTTATCTTTTGATAGGAATTATGAATTCGCAAAATGAGTTGTCCTTTTCGATAGTTGATGCCGATTGAAAGTCTTTTGTTTTCGCTCTCCAGCATCGCAAAAATCGCATTGTCGAGCAGATTACCGAGTATGGTCGTCAAATCAAAATCCGAAATCAAAAGTTCCGGTGGAATGTTGATATCCACATCGAGCCGAATCTCCTGATGACGAATTTCGCCGAGTTTGTAGTTGATAATACTGTCCACGACGGAATTTCCGGATTGCGAATAGAGTTTTTCTTCATTGACGAGCAATGCCATTTCGTCCAAATAATTTCCCATCTCGTCAAATTCTCTTTTTTTGTAAAAGGATTTGAGCATAATCAGATGATTGTTGATGTCATGTCGAATACTCGCCAGATTTTTGTGATGCGACTGCATGATGGCGAGCTGCTGAGCATAATATTTGTTTTGCTGCTCAAAAAAATACTTTTCGCTGTTTTCCTGCATCGCTTTGATGGTCGTATTGTGCAAATAGAATCCGGCGATGTTGATGGCGGTGATAATCAAGGTCGTACTGATGATTTTGAACTCGCTGAAGTCCGGCAGATAGAGGAAGAATAAAATGACGAGTCCGAGCGAAAAAATCGGAGTCGTGATGATGCCCATCCAATATTTCAGCAGGATTTTCGTGCGTCCTCTCTCATTTTTCAAATTGGAAGAAATGAGCGCGACGATATACAGCGCAATATTGAATCCGATGACGGCGAAAGTTTTGCGATTTTCCGCCATCTCGCCCTTTTGAAATTCAAAGAGCGCCATAAAGAACAGCATAACGACGATGCCGAGCAGAAAAATGCAAATGACGGCATTGATTCGTTTTTTCCAACTGACCGGATGGTTCAGGCTGAGCAAAAACAGTATGACAAAAATACAGGACAGATAGATGTGCATTTTCGGCAAGATAAAATAGAGCACAAGGCTCACCAAGTAGGCAAAGCCGTAGAGCAAAAAAGTTTCTTTTCGCTTTTTGCTTTCGCCGAGAAATGTGTGCATCAATTTATAGACGGCATGTATGCCTAAAATATTTGAAATCAGACAGACCATATTCCCCAAACTCATTGTTGTAACCTCTTTTGCTCATACTCAATTTGAAATAATTGCACTTCCTTATGTTTGCTGCGACCAATTGGAATATGCTCTCCGCTGGTAAGCACCAATTCGTCATTTCGAAATTGAGTGATTTGCTCGTAGTTTACGATGAAGGAGCGATGCGATTGGAAAAAAATGTCGGGCAATTGGTCGAGTATCTCGGTAAAATTCGCATAAAAAGTATAGCTCGCCTTGCCGGTAACCAGTCGAACCTCTCGCTTGACGCTTTCAAAATACAAAATGTCCCGAAGCGGAATTTTGAAATTCTGCTTGGAAATTTTGAAACTGAAATGTTTATTTTCTTTTTGCGTAATCTTGATTGCCAATTTGATGTCGTGAATCACCTTTTCTTCTTCCAAAGGCTTTTGCAAAAAATGCAGCGGCTGCACATCGAACAATTCTTTGTAATATGTATTCTTGGACGAGATATAGACGATTTTGGTCGTGTAATCTTCCATTTCATCCCGAATGATATGCCCCACTTCGACACCGTTGATTCTGCCGAGCTCAATGTCCAAAAAAATCAAATCGTATGCGCCCTCTTCTCGAATGCTTTGCAGCAAATCTTCGCCGCTGTAAAAAACATCGACATCCATGGGCTCGGAAATATTCTTTTGCAATTTGAGTGCAATCCGCTCCAGCTCGCTGCACACTGCGGCATGGTCATCGCATATTCCAATCCTGAACATAATCTCTCCACTTTCATTTCATCGTTACTTTGATTTTACCATAAATCCGTCTTCACCAAAAGCCATTTACAAAAGAAGATTGCCCACCGTCCAAAAAAACCGGACAGATGAACAATCTTCTACAATAACGGTGCAAACAGTCGAAGTACGAATCGACCGATAATTTTTTGTAAAAGCCCGAAGTTTGCAGCTTCTTCCAAGGTAATCAAATGGCATCGCTTGAGCGTTTCTTTGAAGTCCCACTCGACTTCCTTGACCGCTTCGCTGCCGTAGAGATAAACGCCGCATTCAAAATGCAAATACAGACTGCGGTAATCCAAATTGACCGTTCCGACCGTCGCCTTCATTCCGTCGGATACAAAAACTTTGGAATGAACGAAGCCCGGCGTGTATTCGTAAATCTTGACGCCCGCACGAATCAATTCTTCATAATAAGTTCTTGCCAGCGCGTAAGCATACCATTTGTCCGGAATATGCGGCATCATCACGACGACATCGATTCCGCTTTTCGCCGCAAAGGACATCGCGTTGACCATCGAGTCATCCAAGATAAGATAAGGCGTCATAATATGCACATATTCTTTGGCATTGGCAATCATGTCGATGTATAAATTTTCGCCGACATTCTCATAGTCGAAAGGGTCGTCTCCGTAAGGCATCATGTAGCCGTCACAATGAGTATTGCCATGAGGCATTCGAAGATAGCGCTCATAGTCTTCGGGAATATTTTCATCCACATTCCACATTTGCAAAAACATCAGCGTAAAACTGCGAACCGCATCGCCCTTTACCATGATGGCATTGTCTTTCCAATGACCGAATCGCTTTTTCTTATTGATATATTCATCCGCCAAATTGATGCCGCCGGTAAAAGCGACTCTTCCGTCGATGACCATGATTTTTCGATGGTCTCTGTTGTTGTAGCTTGTGGATAGAATCGGTTTGATGGGCGAAAACTGCTTGGCGTTGATTCCCATTTTTTCGAGCTCGTCGGTATAGGAGTTCGGCATCTGCGCGAGCGAAACCATTCCGTCGTACATAAATCGGACTTCGACACCCTCGCGAACTTTCTGCTCCAAAATGCCCACGACCGTATCGAGCATAATGCCGCTTTCAATGATGAAGTATTCCATAAAGATGAAATGCTTCGCTTCTTTGAGCTGCTTGACCATCTCTTCGAAAGCTTCTTCTCCGATTGGAAAATATTTTGCCGTCGAATTTTTGTAAATCGGGAACTTGCCCGTATTCATCAGATATTTTGCAACGCGTGCAATATCGGGGTCGCGCTCGGCAACCTCTTTGAGCGCATCTTCATCCTGAACGAGCAGATGATTCGTCTTTGCTCGAATCGTTTTGAGACTGCTGACAATCATCTTCGTACCGAATTCCATTTGCGCATAGATGTAAAAAAGAGTTCCGAAAATCGGAATGACCAAAATCGGCACAATCCATGCCAATTTGAAATTCGGATTGCTCGGCGAATTGATGATATACACGATGGTCAGAAGGCTGAGCAAAGTAAATCCGCCGTAGATGTAGTTGATGTATTCGCTCATCCAGAGGAAAAGAGCCAGCATAATTGCAATCTGAATCGCAAACAAGCTTAGGATAATCACTGTTCGTCCAAAAATAATACGAGACAGCTTTTTCATATTTTTTCTCCTTCCCTGTTTTACATTATATTGGAAGGAATTCGCCATGTGACGAATTCCCCTCTCTCCCAGTTTATTCATAAATTGGATATTTCTTCGTAAGCTCCATGGCAATTTTTTGCCCCGCTTCAATATTTTTATGGGTTAACACTTGGTCGATTGCTTCGGCAATTTGAACCATGTCCTCTTCCACCATTCCTCTTGTTGTGACTGCCGCCGTACCGATTCGAATACCGCTTGTCTTGAAGAAGTTTTGCGGGTCGAACGGAATCGAGTTTTTATTGACGGTGATGAATGCTTCGTCAAGCAATGTCTCCGCTTCTTTTCCCGTCATCTCTTTGCTGATAAGACTTACCAAAATCAAATGGTTGTCCGTTCCGCCGGATACGAGATTAAATCCGCGCTTGAGCAATTCGTCCGCAAGCTTTTTGCTGTTTTTCACAACCTGTTGTTGATATGCTTTGAACTCCGGTGACAATGCTTCCTTAAAGCTTACCGCCTTCGCCGCAATCACATGCTCAAGCGGTCCGCCTTGAATTCCCGGGAATACCGCTTTATCGATTTGCGCCGCGTACTCCGCCTTGCAAAGAATCGCTCCGCCTCTTGGTCCGCGCAAAGTCTTGTGCGTCGTTGTCGTTACGAAATCTGCCACTTCGCATGGATTGTTGTGCAAGCCCGCCGCAACCAATCCTGCAATATGCGCCATATCGACCATAAAATATGCGCCGACTTCCTTTGCTATTGCCGCCAACTTTTTGAAATCAATCTCTCTCGGATAAGCGGATGCTCCCGCTACAATCAATCTCGGTTTTTCAGCAAGAGCGATTTCGCGCACTTTGTCATAATCGATTTGCTCGGTTTCTTTATCTACGCCGTAAGCGATGAAATTAAAATATTTTCCGGAAATATTTACCGGTGAACCATGCGTCAAATGGCCGCCCTGGGACAAGTCCATTCCCAAAACCTTGTCTCCATGGTCAAGCATTGCAAAATAAACGCCCATATTCGCTTGGGAGCCGGAATGCGGCTGCACATTCGCATGCTCTGCACCGAATACTTTTTTCAAACGCTCGATGGCGATGTTCTCCATCTCATCGACGATTTCACATCCGCCGTAATATCTCTTGCCCGGATATCCCTCCGCGTATTTGTTCGTAAAATAGCTGCCCATTGCCTCCATCACCGCTTCGGATACGATGTTCTCGGATGCAATCAGCTCAATGTTTCTCTGTTGTCTGTTAAGCTCCGCCTCAAGCGTCGCATAAATCTCAGGGTCTTGCTTCTTTAGGTTATCGAAATTCATAATTCCTCCTGTTTCTTTTATTTGATACCATTATACCCTTTGTTGCGCGTTGTTACCAGTAAAAACTAAAAGATGACGAAGATTTTTTCTCATCCGTCATCTTTCAATTTATTGTGTTAACTCTTGTCTGATAAAAACTAACGAGTAATTACGGTCCCCGGATCGGAGTCGATGGTTGCCACCGTCCATCCCGGGAAGCTGAGTAGGAATACAATCAGCGGTGTGATATAGTTGAAGATTGCCCATGGTGCATATACCAAAGTTTCAACTTTCAAGACGCTGACGATAAATGCCCCGCAGGTATTCCACGGCACGAGCGGTGACAGAATCGTTCCCGACGATTCCAATGCATTGGACAGCATCTTCGGATGCAATCCTCTCTCACGATATGCAGCTGCGTACATTCTGCCCGGAAGTACAAGCGAGATATATTGCTCCGGCATCGTGGCATTACTCATCAGACAGGTAAACATGGTAAGCACCAACAGTCCTCGCGGCGATTTTACAATTGACACCAATTTCTCCACGATAACTTCCAACTGACCGGTCTTTTCCATGATTCCTCCGAACATCATCGCAAAAATCGTCAATGAGATGGAGAAGAACATCGCGCTGAGTCCACCCGCCGTCAACAATTTTTTAAGCGCCAGGAAGTTCGGATTGGACAACAAATCTCCCAAAGCTTCGAGTGCTTCTTTAGTGAAAAGCCCTTCGCTCGCGGCGATATTTTCCGGTGTCAAAGCACCTTGCAACAACTCCAAGCCTTTTCCGGTGAACACATTGGATGCGGCACCGATTCCTTCCGTCGAAAGAAGCGCTTTGATTGCATCCATGTCCGCGGACAATGAATAACCGTAGTATCCGACATTGAGCATATCGCCGAAAGTAGCTCCCTGGAAAATCATTCCCAAAATCGCTCCGCTGATGATTCCGACGGAAATTCCCGGAATCGCCGGCATTTTGAAAGCGATTAGCGTAATAACCAAAATCGGCGGAATCAGCAAAATCGGCGAAACTTTGAACACGCTTTGAATTCCTTCCGCAATTGCCGTTACACTACCGAGGTCGGCACTGTCGGCACCGAATTTCGAGCCCACCACGCCGAAAAATATCAAGGTAATGGCATAGGAAATAACGGTTGGACGAACCATAAATTTTACATGCGTAAAAACATCCGTTCCCGCCATCGCCGGCGCCAGATTGGTCGTGTCGGACAAAGGCGACATCTTGTCCCCGAAATATGCGCCCGAAATAATCGCTCCCGCTGCAATCGGTAGCGGAATTCCCAATCCTTCAGCAACTCCGATCAGCGCAACACCGACCGTTCCCATCGTACCCCACGAAGTTCCCGTTGCCAAAGAAGTAATCGATGCGATAAGCACTGCCGCCACCAAAAAGATTTTCGGCGACAAAATTTTAAGTCCGTAATAAATCATTGTCGGAACGATTCCCGCTTGAATCCAAACTCCGATAAGCACCCCGATGATTGCCAAAATGATAATCGCCTGCATTGCCTGTAAAATCCCCTGGAACATCGCATCTTCGATTTCCTTCCACTTATAGCCCAATCGCGCAGCCATAATTGCGGCAAATGCGGTTCCCAAAAGCATCGGCATGTGCGGATCCTGCTTAAACCATAAGATTCCGACCGCCATACACATGATTAGAAATCCGAAAGATAATAAAGCTTCCCAAATAAACGGCTTTCGTTTTGTCTTGTCCATTTCATCCCTCCACAATAAAACCGTCAAACTCCAATAGACCAACTTTATCTTGCATTGTATTCAATTTTAACGACTGAGTTCTTCCTTTTCAAAATGCGCGCTTGGCTTCACTCCACAAGTCAAGTTTGTCTTTTGAATTTTGATAATAAAGTTACCCAAAACCAGAATCGTTTTCCCGGCAGTTCTTAAAAACCCCGGAAA
This sequence comes from Peptostreptococcaceae bacterium, assembly GCA_030532905.1. Taxonomy (GTDB): domain Bacteria; phylum Bacillota; class Clostridia; order Peptostreptococcales; family Filifactoraceae; genus JAUNKE01. Next base: position 1,241 of record JAUNKE010000027.1, on the reverse strand, counting down.
TATCCGGGGTCAAAATTACTCTGCTGAATATGGCAGAAGTGCTAAATTTCTTGCTCTCTTAATCGCTAATGTAAGCTTTCTTTGAGCTCTTGCAGATGTTCCCGTAACGCGTCTTGGAAGAATTTTTCCTCTTTCGGTAATATATTTCTTCAAAAGCGCAACATCTTTGTAATCAATCTGATTGATTTTATTACCTGCAAATGGATCAGCTTTTTTTCTTCTTTTTCTCATGCCTTTTTGTGCTGCCATGATAAACCTCCTTTACTAAAATGGTACATCATCGTCCTCGAGCGCTTTATATCCGTCTTCATCCAATCCTTTCGGCGAAAAGGCGGACGCCTCTTCGTATCCGGACGGCATGAATTCATTTTTGCTCGACGACCCTTGACTAAAATCATTTCTCGGCGCAGGCGAACCGCTTGTGTTCGGTCTGCCCAAGAACTGAACATTGTCTGCAATAATTTCCGTCACATAACGCTTTTCACCATTTTGTGTTTCGTAACTTCTGTTTTGAATCTGACCTCGAATTGCCGCTTGGCTACCTTTTGCAAGATAGTTCGCTACATTTTCAGCCTGTTTTCCCCAAACCACGATGTTGAAAAAATCAGTCTGCTTCTGTCCGTCTTTTCCGATAAAAGTTCTATCGACTGCGATTGAAAATGTCGCAACCGCATTTCCCGTCGATGGAATATAACGAAGTTCCGGGTCCTTGGTCAATCTTCCGATTAATACTACAAGATTCATATCAATCTCCTAATTCTCATCCAGACATACTACCATATGACGAATTACATTGTCGTTGATTTTCAGGTTTCGATCAAGCTCTTTCGGCACATCTACGGATGCCTTGAATGTTACTAGAACATAGTAACCTTCTCTTAGCTTTTGTATCTCGTATGCAAGTTTTTTAACTCCCCATACATCCACCTTTTCAACCTCGCCTGACGCTTCAATTACCGCTTTTACTTTGTCAAGTACAGCTTCTTTGGCTTCATCTTCGATTGCCGGTTTTAGTACATAAACCAATTCGTAATTTTTCATTACTTCACCTCCTTTGGACTATACGGCTCAAAATTGAGCAGAAAGTGGAGAAAGGATTGCTCCCCGCTTAAAGCGTAAATCTCACATTGAGCTATTATACCATATACATTTTTTTTGTGCAAATTTTTTTGGCAAATTGATTTTGATCCTAAAGTGAAAAAGTAATTTCCACTTGGCGGGAGTCAAAGTAGAAGTTAGTC